>JAVHRE010000294.1:0-2798 GCA_036171495.1 Bacteroidales bacterium | reverse complement strand
CTTTCCAAATGATGATATTCAATACCAAAATATTTTTTGACGGATTTGATTTTTTGAAGAATTACTTCGTCATTCAATTTTGCTTTTAAATTTTTTTTGCCAATTATCATAATATTTTTGTGTGTATGCGCATCTGTAATAAATTCAAGAATTTTTGTTTTGTAGCCAAAATATTCCAAAATCATTGCACGTATTCCATCTGTAACCATCTCTGCTTGACGCTCTAAAAAGATACCGTATTTTGTTAAAAAATCTACTTCATTTTTTATCTTATTTTTTTCAATTTGCCGGCGTATTTGTTTGTGACAACATGGTGCAACAACAATTAATTCCGCTTGTGCAGTAATTCCCTTGTATATTGCATCGTCTGTGGCTGTATCGCAGGCATGGAGAGCTATTAGAATATTCGTTCCGGTGCTGTCATATTTTTCAATGCTGCCTTCAATAAAATTTAGTTTTTCGAAATTTGAACTTTTAGCAATACGATTACATAATTCAACTAATTCATCACGCATTTCAACACCGGTAATTTGTGGATGCACATCAATTGTGTTTGCTAGATAATCATACAATGCAAAAGTAAGATAGCCTTTCCCAGAGCCCATATCTACTACTTTTGTGAGCTTTTCGGCAGGAATTTCTTTAAGCAAAGCACTCAATATTTCAATGTAATGATTTATTTGTTTATATTTATCCTGCGAATTTTTCAACACATTGCCAGCCTCATCAGTAATTCCTAACTGAAAAAAATAGGGTTTTTCTTTGGAGGTAATCAGTCTGCTTTTGCTTCGGTCGTGATCTAAAGAAGGAATTTTTGTAATAGTTGCTGCGCCTTTGTAAATATTGATTTTGTCATTATTCCGTTTTTCATAATGTAAATCAAAAACTGTAGTAAATAGAGTTGCAACATAAAAGCCATCTAATAAAAATTTTTGGATGATCAGTAAACTGTCCTGCAAAGAATAATTTTTTACGATGTCCCGTGTTTTATAATGATAGGTAAAACTTAATTTTTCTTCATTTTTAATCAAGACTTTTTTGATATAAATATTCTTTAAATTCTCTTCCGAACCTTTATAATTTCCTAAAGATATTTTTACGAAACTATTATTTTTTACACCCTCTTCAATTACTGAAGAAAAGTGAACCACATTTTCATTTATATTCATAAAAATTATTAAATTTTATTGCAACAAAAGTAATATAGTAAATATAGATTTTCCTATTATTGCTAAATTTCAAAATTGTTCGCTTAAATTTAGAAAAAATTTAATGACTATGATCCAAACAAAAATAGTTTTTTTTCTCATTGGAATAAGTCTCATAATTAATAGCTGTTCAACTTTCAAAACCCTTGCACCACCTAAAAAAACAGAAGAACCTGTAATTCTTCTAAAGCCTTCATTTATAAGTTTACCTGTAGAATTAGATGGAAAAGATCTGGAGAAAAAAATAAATAAAGAACTTAAAGGGTTGTTATATGACGATAGTAGCTTCGATGGGGATAACATGAAAGTGAAGGCATGGAAAAAAGAAGATTTTACTATTTCTGTCTTAGGTAACGAATTATATTATCGCCTACCGCTTAAACTTTCAATTATTTACAGAAAATTCATAGAACTTCCGGAAGTCATAGCCGATATCACTATAAAATTTAAAACTCAATTCTCAATAAATAGCGACTGGACTTTAAATACTAAAACAATACCGCTGGGATTCGATTGGATAAATGCTCCAACTATTAGTGTGGCTGGCTTCGATATTTCACTAAAACCTGTTGCAGACCTCATTTTAGCAGCAAATAAAGAATATGTTGGGAAAAAAGTTGATGAAGCTATTAAAAGTTATTTACAATTGAAACCTTACGCAATGGAAGCTTGGGCAACTATCCATAAACCTATCGCAATTAATGATACACCCAAAGTGTGGCTAAAAATAGCACCACAGGAACTTTCTATTGTGCAAATTACTGGCAAAAACAACAAGATAAATTTATCATTATCCATTAAGTCTATTAATGAAATTGTGTTAAGTGAAGAGCCCCCAACATATGCAGAAAACATTTTTCCAAACCTTAAAATTGTTAATAAATTGGATCCTGATTTTACCGTGAACCTTAACATTGATGTCCCTTTTGAAAAAATATATGAAATTGCAAAAAAAGAACTATTGGGAAAATCATTTGAAAGTGGAAAGAAAAAAGTAACCATCAATGATTTTAATATTTATGGGAGCGGAGATTCGTTTGTTGTGGAAGTTTCCCTCGATGGTAGTCTGAAAGGAAAAATTTATTTAAAAGGGAAACCAATGTATAACGATGAGACAAAGGCTGTTGAAATTAAAGAACTGAAATTTGATTTAGACTCGAAAAACAAACTTCTGAAATCTGCTGATTGGTTGTTGCATGAAGGATTTGTTAAGTTAATTGAACCTAAATTAAAATATTCTGTAAAAGAAAAATTAAACGATGCTAAAAAACTTGCCCAAGAAAATCTTGTTGAAAATCATAGTATCAAAGGTATTACACTAAATGGTGCTTTGAATGACATTGCAATTGATAAAATATATATCACTTCTAAATCAATTAAAGCAGTTATTTTATTTAAGGGCAAACTATCCGTTTTTGTTGATGGGCTTTCAAAAATGTAAACTGCTGCATAACATTTATATAAAATAGTCACATATATTGTAGTAAAACAAAGCTTTCTATGCAAAAAATATAATTAATATTTTATGTAGGTGTTATAAATACCCATTATATTTTTATTTATTTTTATTATTATGTTTTACCTTTATGA
>JAVHRE010000293.1:0-2798 GCA_036171495.1 Bacteroidales bacterium | reverse complement strand
ATAACGTTATTTAACTGAATACTATTTTGTTGAATACTTTTTAAGGGACGACTATATAACATTTTTTTTACCGGACAATAGTGAAGTTTTATTAACCATCTAAAAATTGTAAAAAGTAATTTACTACTTTTACAACCATAATTTTAAAATTACAATTGTCAAATAAATATTATGGCAGATATTAATACTTTAAAATCAATTGCAGCACAAGTTCGTCGCGATATTGTAAGGATGGTTCACGGTGCTGCTTCGGGACATCCTGGCGGTTCGCTTGGTTGTGCCGATTTTTTAACAGCTTTGTATTTCGATACATTAAAAATTGAACCAAAAAATTTTACAATTGATGGTTTAAACGAAGATTTGTTTTTTCTTTCGAATGGACATATTTCACCTGTTTGGTATAGTGTTTTAGCTCGAAGAGGATATTTTTCGGTTAGTGAACTTGCTACTTTTCGTAAGTTAAATTCCCGTTTGCAAGGTCATCCAACGCCAGCCGAACATTTGCCCGGAATTCGCATTGCAAGCGGCTCACTTGGACAAGGTTTATCGGTTGCATGCGGAGCTGCTTTAGCAAAAAAAATGAATAATGATAATTGCTTGGTTTACAGTCTTCATGGTGATGGCGAGTTGCAGGAAGGACAAAATTGGGAAGCTGCAATGTTTGCAGCAGCTAAAGGAATTGATAATTTAATTTCAACTGTTGATTTTAATGGTAAACAAATTGATGGTCCAACTGCTCAAGTCTTATCACTCGGTAATTTGCACGCAAAATTGGAAAGTTTTGGTTGGCATGTTCTTGAAATGAACGGTAATGTTATGCAAAATGTTATTGAAACATTAAAAATTGCAAAAGCAAATACAGGAAAAGACAAACCAATCGTTATTCTTATGAAAACAGAAATGGGTATGGGTGTAGATTTTATGATGGGAACACACAAATGGCATGGAAATGCTCCAAACGATGAGCAATGTCAAAAAGCTCTTGCACAACTTCCTGTAACAATAGGAGATTATTAAAATGAATTTTATTAAAATAAATATTATCTTTTTGGTTTTAATCTTCGTTGTAAAAGTGTCATTTGCTCAACAAGTTACTCAAACCGACCAAAATATTAAACTTACCCGAATACTTTTTGTTTTTGATGCATCACAGAGTATGCTTGCAAATTGGGAAACTGATAGTAAAATCAATATCGCAAAAAAAATGCTTAACAATTTGCTCGATAGTTTAGCTAAAGTTGATAATCTTGAACTTGCGTTACGCGTATATGGGCATCAGTATCCTGTTCCGCCTCAACGTTGCGATGATACTCGCCTTGAAGTCCCATTTTCTAAAAACAATATCGAAAAAATAAAAAGTACGATTAATAAAATTCAACCGCAAGGCACAACTCCAATTGCAAAATCGCTCGAAAGTGCAGCACTTGATTTTCCCAAAAGCACCAAAAGCCGTAATATAATTATTTTAATTACTGATGGAATTGAAGCATGCGATGGCGACCCTTGTGCAGTTTCATTGGCATTGCAAAAACAAGGAATTATTTTAAAACCATTTGTTATAGGTGTCGGTCTTGATATGGAATTTAAAAAAACATTTGAATGCGTTGGGCAATATTTTGATGCTTCTAACGAAAATCAATTTAAAGAAGTTTTGGGAATAGTTATATCTCAAGCACTTAACAATACCAGCATGCAAGTTAACTTGCTCGATAAAGGTGGAAATCCTACAGAAACAGATGTAAATATGACTTTTTACGACCGTCAGACGGGAAAAATCAAGTACAATTTTATACATACATTAAATAATCGTGGAGTTCCAGATACGCTTATTCTTGACCAACTTCCAACATATCGTTTAGTTGCCCATACAATTCCACCTGTTTTTATTGATAGCATAAAATTAACTCCCGGCAAACATACTGTTGTTGCAGCCGATGCACCACAAGGTTTTCTTATTGTAAAAGCTAATATTCAGCAATATAAAGAACTTAATTTTATTGTTCGCCAGAAAGGAAAAATGAATACACTTAATGTGCAAAATGTTAATTATATAGAAAAATATATAGTTGGCAGTTACGATATTGAAGTTTTAACTTTGCCACGGTTATTAATAAATGATATTGATGTTGCTCAAAGTCACACAACTACAGTTCACATTCCCGACCCGGGTATGGTAACTTTTATGACAGATGCTACAGGATATGGAAGTTTGTATGTTGAAAAAGACAATAAACTCGAATGGGTAATTAATCTTGATAATGAAGCTACAAAACAAACATTTACATTGTTACCGGGTAGCTATCAAGTTGTTTGGCGTGGTAAAAATGTGAAACGTTCTATGTATTCAATAACTAAATCGTTTAAAATATTAAGTGGAAGTTCTATTCCTTTATATATCAAATAAATAATCATGCAAAAATATATAATAAAAGAAAAAAAAGATACTCGTTCCGGTTTTGGCGAAGGGCTTTTAGAAGTTGGTAAAATGAATAATAAATCAGTTGCTTTGTGTGCCGATTTAACAGGTTCTTTAAAAATGGATGCCTTTGCTACCGAATTTCCTGATAGGTTTATTCAATGCGGAATTGCCGAAGCTAATATGATTTGTGTTGCTGCCGGATTAACAATTGGTGGAAAAATTCCTTTTGCCGGCTCATTTGCTGGCTTTGCTTCGGGCAGAGTTTACGACCAGATTCGTCAAAGCGTAGCTTATTCTAATAAAAATGTAAAAATTTGTGCTTCTCATGCTGGTATAACTCTTGGCGAAGATGGTGCTACTCACCAAATTATGGAAGATA
>JAVHRE010000292.1:0-2799 GCA_036171495.1 Bacteroidales bacterium | reverse complement strand
ATTAGTATATTTTATACCATGATTTAGGTCGCCTGTATTATGCAAATAAATCGCAAAATTATTCATATTAATAGCCATTCCGGCTGTATGATTACCCATATTATCACCAACATCAACTAAACTTTTTTTGCCAATTATATTGTTATCATCAGCAACCAGAACAGTATAAGTACTAGTTGCTGGCGGGTCTAATGTTCCGATTTTAAGATTTCCGGCAACATCAAGTTTTGCACCTGGTGTAGATGTCCTAATTCCAACATTGCCATCAATAGCTGCAACATAAGCATTAATGGAGCGGAACGAGCCATTTACATCAAAATCCTTTGTTGGTAAATTTGTTTTTACTCCAACTTTACGTAGAGTATAAACAGTGTTGCTGCCATTGGAAATCCAGGTTCCTTGTTGTGCAAACCCATTAGATGTTTGCAAGAGCAGTAACATGTAACATGCTGTTATACATATTGTTATAATGGGGGGTAGAGAGGCAAAAACCCTCAAGGTTTAACCAAGCATGAGCCGTTGCAAAACCTTGAGGGTTTTGCACGTTGCTGCTTTTTTGCAAATTTTGGTTTTCGGAAATGTAAAGATTTTTCATAATAATTATATTTAGGTTAATTAATTTTCGATGAACAAAAATATTTTTAAGAGAACAAACTCCTAATTAAAAAATAAAAAAAACAGAATAGATGTTTCGCTAATCACTCAACATGACAAATAAATCTAAACATAGTTTGTATTGCCAAGAAAATATATTTTGGCTTTCAAATTTTTTATACGAAAGGTAAATAAAAAAGGTTACAAAAAATTTAAAATAATTTATATGTTGTTGATTATATGAGTGTTATTTTTGTAAATGCCATATAAATTTATAAGGTGTTGTGCCACAGACCATGTGAATTATAAATCTTTATGAAACTGGTTAAGTGCAGAGTATAATTCAAACTGCGACCTGAATATTTTTTCTTTCTTTTTTACTTTCCTGAAATTATTGGAAAGTTTTTCGTCGAGAATCCGGGCTTTTACATTTTCTTTAAAACTTACATCAAAAATTAATCTTATTTGTTTTTGAATTTGTTTACTATAAATTGGGCAAACAACTTCAATACGTCGGTCAATATTACGAGTCATTAAATCGGCTGATGATAAAAAATATTTTTCGTCGCCGCCATTGCAGAAAATAAAAAACCTACTGTGTTCTAAATAGTTATCAAGAATACCAATTGCTTCAATATTAGAATCGCTGTTAATTTTCATCGAAAACATTCCTCTGATATTTAATTTAATTTCAACACCGGCTTTCTCGGCTTTGTATAGCAGAGCAATAATTTCGTTATCAACTAAATTATTTAATTTTAAATGTATAAAAGCAGGAATACCTTTTTTGGCATTTTCTATTTCGGTGATAATAAGTTTATTTATTTTTTGTCTTGAATTAAATGGTGAAACAAACAAATGGTAAAACTGTTCTTTTTGATAAGTTCGGGTAAAAAATTCAAAAACTTTAATTACTTCTTTAGTTATTTTTCTATCGGCAGTCATTAGCATAGAGTCAATATATAGTTTTGCAGTTGATTCGTTAAAATTTCCAGTACCAATACATGCAATATATTCATTATTTCTTCCTTCGACTCGCTCAATAAGGCATAATTTGGCATGAACTTTTAAACCGGGTACTCCATAAAGAACTCTTACACCTTCTTCGCGTAGCTCACTTCCGTACTTAATGTTAGCTTCTTCGTCAAAACGGGCTTGCAGTTCGAGCAAAGCAGTTACATGTTTTCCGTTTCTAACTGCATTTATTAATGCACTAACAACATTTGAGTTATTGGCAAGACGATAAAGAGTAACTTTTATTGATTTTACTTTTGGGTCAATTGACGCTTCTCTGAGTAAATTGATAAAATAATTAAACGAATAATATGGAAAATAGAGTAAAACATCATTTTTTACAATACTTCGTATTATTGATTTTCCGGGTTCAATAAATGGGTGTTGCAATGGAGCATAAGAAATTTTTGATAGTTCTTTCATTCCAAAATCCGGAAGTGTTAACAAATCTTTAAAATTATGATAACGTCCGCCGGAAATTATAGCATCATCATTTTTAAAATTCATTTTTTTCATTAAAAGCTTTAACAAATATGATGGCATATTTTCGTCGTAAATAAAACGAACAGGGTCTCCTTCTTTTCGTTTTTGCAAACCACTTTCAACATTGTTAATATAGCTTTCGGAAATATCGTCGGTTACGTCAAGTTCGGCATCGCGGGTAACTTTTATTGTATAAGCATTAATCTCTTTAAAATTAAACATATAAAAAATATTTGGTAAACCAAAACGAATTATATCGTCAATAAAGAGCAAATATTTTTTATTGTTAATTTCGGGTAATATAACAAATCGCTGAAGTACATCAGATGGAATTTTTATAAGTGCATTAATATATCGCAATTTATTTTCTTGTAATTTAATTGTAACCGCTAAATAAACCATATCGTCTTCGAGTGGTGGAAATTCGTTTATTTGGTCAATCATTACGGGCATAATATGCTGACGAAGTTTATTTAAAAAATAATTTTGTACAAATTGTTTATGTTTTTCGTTCAAATGCTGTTCGTTTACTAAAACAATGTTATGTTTTGATAATTCGGAAAGTATTGAGCGATATGTTTTTTCGAAAAAATACTGTTGATTAATAACTGTTTCCTGAATTTTTTTAAGAATATTTGAAGGTTCGTAACCTAATATTTTTTTAGCTTTTGAGCCAAGCTGATTCAGGCGTTTTAATGTTGCAACTCT
>JAVHRE010000291.1:0-2802 GCA_036171495.1 Bacteroidales bacterium | reverse complement strand
ATCGGGATTACGCGCCAAAAAGAAAATAAATGAATACATTTGAAAAATCGGAAATCCGTTCCGAGTTAAAAAAAGCTGTGTTAGAACTTGGCTTTGAAACAATAATGCCAGTACAGCAACAGGTTATCCCTGTGATTCTTGAATCAAAAGATGATATTATTGCACTTGCACAAACCGGTACAGGTAAAACTGCAGCGTTTGGTTTGCCAATATTAACTTTGTTAGATTTTAATTTGTATAGTCCGCAAGTTCTTGTACTTAGCCCAACACGCGAGCTTTGTATGCAAATCGCCAAAGATTTACAATCTTATGGAAAATATTTAAAAGGATTAAGAGTTTCGGCAGTTTACGGCGGTGCAAGTATCGAAAAACAAATCTCAGAATTAAAAGCTGGAGTTCAAATAATTGTTGCCACACCTGGAAGAATGAACGATATTATTCGTCGTAAAAAAGTTTCATTGTCTAATGTTAATACAGTTGTGTTAGATGAAGCCGACGAAATGCTTAATATGGGCTTTACCGAAGACCTTAACACAATACTCGAAAAGACTCCGTCTGATAGACGTACATTTCTTTTTTCGGCAACAATGTCGAACGAAGTTGCTGCTATTGCCAAAAATTACATGAAAAAAGCCGTTAACATAACAATAGGTAAACGCAATGCTGGAGCCGAAAATGTTAGCCATCATTATTATATAATTAATGCAAAAGACCGTTATCTTGTACTTAAAAGAATTGTTGATTTTTACCCCGAAATTTATGGTATAATTTTTTGCAGAACTCGTTTAGAAACTGCCGAAATAGCTGCTAAATTGATGAAAGATGGCTATAATGCCGATGCACTTCATGGCGACCTTTCGCAAGGTCAACGCGATTATGCAATGCAACGCTTTAGAAATAAAACATTACAAATACTTGTTGCTACCGATGTGGCTGCAAGAGGATTAGACGTTGATAATATTTCTCATGTAATTAACTATGATTTGCCAGATGATAACGAAATTTATACTCATCGTAGCGGAAGAACCGGTAGAGCCGGGAAAGCGGGAATTTCTATTTCGCTAACACACGTCAAAGAAAGATATAGGCTTTTTCAAATTGAGAAAATGATTGGTCAAAAGTTTGAACAAAAACAAATACCAAGCGGTAATGACATTTGTTATAAGCAACTTGTGAATATGGTTGATAAAATGGAAAATGTTGAAGTTAATGAAAATGAAATAAATACATTTTTGCCTGCTGTTTACGAAAAATTATCACACCTTAACAAAGAGGATGTTATTAAACGATTTGTTTCTTTAGAATTTAATAGATTTTTAGATTATTATAAAAAAGCTCCGGACTTGAATGTAGAATTAAGGAGAGAAAGGACAAACGAAAGAACAGACAATAGAGGCGAAAATAGAAATAAAGCACATATTCGCGAAGCTTCAGCATTTACTGTATTACGCATTAATGTTGGTTCTGCCGATGGTTTAGATGTTAGAAAACTTATCGGAATTGTTAACGACTATACTAACGACAGAAGCATTGCAATTGGAAAAGCCAATGTAAGACCTTATTTTACATTGTTTGGAGTTGATAAAAACTCTACCGAAACAGTTTTACAATCGTTAAATGGTAAACTTGCTAACAATAGAAAAATTATCGTAGAAATAGCCCGTGATTCCGATCAAAATATGGGTAGCGATAGAGAATCCAAAGCTCCTAGAAATTTTAAAAAATTTAACAGTCATAATAAACGATAAATTTTTTTATCCGTTTTGAAAAGCACTAAAAAACATATACCAAATAAATTGGTAAAGCCCAAACAATTAAAATTTGTTGTTGATGAGCCAACTACACTTATAAAATTTTTGAGAAAACAATTTCCGAATAAGGGAAGCAACAAAATAAAACAATTAATAGAAAGAAAGCTTGTTGTTGTTAATAATGAAACAACAACATTTTTTAATCAACAACTACAAATTAAGCAAATTGTTGCTGTTAATGAACAACCAAAGCAAGAGGATATTGTTTTTCCGAAATTTAAAATTTTGTTTGAAGATGAAAGCATTATTGTTATTGATAAAAAAGCCGGTTTGCTTTCAATAGCTACACAAAAAGAAATTGAAAAAACAGCTTACAGTTTACTTTCCGAATATGTTAAAAGGAAAAATATTCGTTCGCGAATTTTTATTGTTCATCGTTTAGATAAACAAACATCAGGCGTAATGATTTTTGCAAAAAACCAAGATGTGAAAATTAAACTTCAGCAAAATTGGCGTGAAATGGTTATTGAACGAACTTATTCGGTTATAGTTGAAGGCTGTATTGGGCAAAAAAAGGGTACAATTACTTCGTGGTTAAAAGAAAATAAAATGTACAAAATGTATTCTGTTAAAACACCCGACAATGATTCACAAAAGGCAATTACTCATTACAAAGTTGAAAAACAAAATAATAACTATTCACTTTTAACAGCCAGACTCGAAACAGGACGTAAAAATCAAATCAGAGTACATTTTTTTGATTTGGGTTTTCCGGTTGTTGGCGATATTAAATATGGTGCAACCCACAACCCAATTAAACGATTAGGTTTGCATGCTAAATTAATTAAATTTATACATCCTGTTACTAATAAGATTTCATGTTTTGAATCGCCTATTCCAAGCGAATTTTTAAGATTGGTTCAATAATTATTGAAAATAATTACAAAACATTTAGCTTTGCAAACGTTTTTTATTTGGGGGATTAGCTCATTTGGCTAGAGCGCTTGCCTGGCAGGCAAGAGGTAGGGGGTTCGATTCCCCCATTCTCCAC
>JAVHRE010000290.1:0-2803 GCA_036171495.1 Bacteroidales bacterium | reverse complement strand
AATGCAGTATTTGTAATTCAAATTAATGGCGCTCTTTCTACAAGCACACATTCAAAAGTTCTTTTGATTAACGGAACACTTGCAAAAAATGTTTTTTGGAAAGTTGATGGAGCAATTAGTATTAACGACTCTTCTGTTTTTAACGGAACTATTGTTGGCAACAACGGTGCAATTGATTTAACTACAGGAGTTACTCTTAACGGCAGAGCACTCACTACTACAGGCACTTTTACTACTGCAGCAATTACTGCAATTATGACTCCCGGCTGTATTACAGGAATTAATAATAACGAAATAGGAAACACTAATGATGCAGTAACAATCTACCCAAATCCATTCAGCACATATTCAACCATCATGATAAATGATGCATCACAAATTAACAATGCTGATTTGAGAATATACAATGTATTGGGAGAAGAATTAATAAATACAATTATTACAAAACAATTAACCACTCTCGAAACAAGTAATCTTCCTTCAGGAATGTATTTCTATAAAGTAATTAGTAATAACAATACAATTCAATCAGGTAAAATTATCTCTAAAAAATAATTGTTTAAATGATAAAAAGCTCTTATCCTAAATATTTGGGTAAGGGCTTTTTTTAAAGCAAAAAAAGAACTTAAAATTAGTCTTTATTCCAATTTGCACATTATTACAACACAAATAAAATAATTAAATTAATAAAATCATGACAAATCAAACAAAATGGTCAATAGACCAAGCCCATAGCGAAATTGCTTTTAAAGTACGACATTTAATGATAGCTAATGTTAAAGGTACATTTAAAACATTTGATGCTAGTATATATACAACTGCAAAAGACTTTGCAACTGCTGTAATTGATTTATGGATAGACGCATCCTCTATAAATACAGGTGATGAAAAACGTGATGAACATTTAAAAAGTGCAGATTTTTTAGATGTACAAAATCATAAACAAATTTCATTTACTTCAAGTACACTTGGAAAAATAATTATAGATGGAAAACATGAATTATGGGGAGAATTAACAATAAAAGGTGTTACCAAAAATATAAAATTAAATGTACAATTTGGAGGAATTATTAACGACCCATGGGGAAATGAGAAAGCCGGATTTACAATTACCGGAATTGTCAACAGAAGCGATTGGGGACTTGTTTGGAACACACTATTAGAAACTGGTGGTATAATGGTAGGCGAAGAAATTTCAATTTCATGTGAAGTAGAACTTATTAATTCAGGTCAAAAAGATTGAGATATGGAATTAGAGCCAACCGTTGCTAAAAAAAGTATCCCTTTCCCTTAAACATAAAAAATAATTTTTTAAATTAAATCTGGCAATTCATTTTTAAATAATAAATCAGTTAAAATTTTATGAAAAATAAAACAACAGAATCATCAAAAAAATCTGGAAAGAAAAAAAAGCGAAAACATTCAGCCGATTTTACCGACCCTGAAATTAATTCCGATAAAACTGGAGAAGATAACGATGCTGATAAAACCGTGAAAAGAAATAAATCATGGAAATCAAAATTAGAGATTAATCCTGATTCTACAGGAATAGATATTGAAGCTGATAAAACGAAAAAGGAGAAATTTCCTGTACAACCAAAAAAGAAATAAAAAATATTTCATGTCAATTACGTACCATTTGCTTCAATTACCTCCTGTTTTGTTTTTTATTCTATTAATTTCTTTTGGTGGAATTATAGCTGGTTTAGGTACTTACATATTTCGTAAATACAATAAGGTTAAAGTTCTTAGAGCACACAATGAAGTAACAGGGTTTTCTTTTTTAGCATTAGCAAGTGCTTATTCGTTTCTATTAAGTTTTGTTGTGTTTGTTGTTTGGGACCAATTAAACGAAACTCAGGGAAATGTGAGTAAGGAAGGCAGTTCTGCAATGGGTTTATACCGTGATATTAAATTTTATCCAGACACAGCAGAATCAAAACAACTTATGATAGTTTATCTTGATTTCGTGTACAATGTTATTGATGAAGAATTTCCAAACATGGAACAAATGGATATTAGTCGAAAAACGCAGGTCTCTTTTAATCGTGTTTTTTACAAAATGGAACATCTTAACCCTAAAAATCCGTTTCAAATTCAATTGGTAGCTGAAATGTTTAACCATTTAAATGAATTAGCAACATATAGAGGACTGAGAATTACATCAATGGAAACGGAAATTTCTCCATTTATTTGGTTACCTATAATATTGGGAGCAATTATTACTATATTCTGTGCTATGTTATTAGATATTGAACATGCACGATTGCATATATCGTTAAATGCACTTTGGGGAATTTTTATCGCATTGTTTGTTTTTATTATTATTTTTCTTGACCATCCTTTTATAGGTAGTCAAAGAATTAAACCTAAATCTTATATGCAAATATTTACTATTGAAAAATGGTCAATCGAATATCCAATACAAAAAAATTAAAAATCTAATATTTATGTTCAAAAAATTAATTTTTAACTCAATAATTATAGCATGTTGCACAGTGTTAGTTATTTTGTTTTCTTGTAAACCAAAAGAACAAAAAGTAGATGATGCATATAAAATAGTAAAAAAAGAAAAAATGCTTTCGAATGATAGTGATGTTATTGATAATGCAATGTTTCAGGAACCGGTTAAAACACAACTTGTGAAAACAAATGAAAATATGGACGAATGGACAATATTTAAAATTGAAACAGAAAAGAAAATACTTACTAATGAAAAAAAAATTAAAGAAATAAAAGATATTCCAAACACAAATGCTAATTTGTTAAGAAAAGTGTCAAACTTAGAGAAAAGTAATAATGA
>JAVHRE010000289.1:0-2806 GCA_036171495.1 Bacteroidales bacterium | reverse complement strand
GTTTACCCTGACGAAGGAAGGGGGACTTTTAGATTTCAACCCTTGATTCGCATAAAATATAAATTCTTAAATTTTCAAAAAAGATTATGCTCACCCTAATATAAAACTTAACGATTTTTTGGCTGTAAATAATATCGCAATAATGCATAAAAAAAGCCTCATTTTATTGAGGCTCTCCTGTGGGCCCAGTAGGGTACGATCCTACGACCCCCTGATTATGAGTCAGGTGCTCTAACCAACTGAGCTATGGGCCCCTGAATTTTTTTGGGACTGCAATATTACAATTTTCGTTTTAATTTAGCAATATTTTAGTAATGTTATTAAAAAAATTATTGCGTTTTTTTCATTAAGTTATCTATTTCAGCCAATTGCTGCTCACTCAATTCTCTAACATTTCCATGAATATTTTGAAATAAACTTAAACGAGCAGCCATTTCAGCAACTTCAATTCTATCAAAAGCAGTAATTAAATTCTCTCCTAATGTTAAGACTCCATGATTTTCTAAAATAACAATATTACTTAATTTTGATGCTTTCGAAACAATTTCAGCAAGTTCTTTTGAACCCATTAATGCGTATTTTGCATAAGCCGGTTCGCCTAATAAAGCACGAGCTTCGCCTAATAACTTGCTGTTAATTTTTCTTCGGGATACTGCAAAAAAAGACAAATATGGTGGATGGGCATGAACAATTGCATTTGCATCTGGTCTTTTTTTATAAATATTTATGTGCATTTGTATTTCCATGCTTAACTTTAAAGATGGAGTATGATTGTTTCCATCAAAATCAACAATACCAATTTGCTCGGAATTTATTCGACCTTTATCTAATTGACTTGGGGTAATAAATATTTTATCGTTATACCTGCAACTAATATTACCTCCTAAACTTGTTGTTAATCCTTTTCTATAGAGGCGACGCATAAAATATGCAACTTCATTTTTAATGTTTTCTTCCATTTTATTTCAATTTTGAAATATCTTTTGTGTTTGCTTTAACAATTCCTTTTTCAGTAATTAAACCTGTTATTAACCTATTAGGTGTAACATCAAAAGCATAATTTTCGGAATTGTAATTTGCAGGCATTAAATAAATTTGTTGAATTTTGCCATTTTTATTTATGCCGTCTATAATAACAACTTCATCTGTATTTCGTTTTTCTATTTCAATTTTTTTCATACCTTTTTTTAGTTCAAAATCTATTGTACTTACAGGTAGTGCAACGTAAAAAGGTATTTTGTTGTCAAATGCAGATAATGCTTTTAAATAGGTTCCTATTTTGTTTGCAACATCGCCATTTGCAGCAACCCTATCGGCTCCAACGAGCACTAAATCAACTAATCCCTGTTGCATCAAATAGCCTCCTGTATTATCTGCAATTACAGTAAAAGGAACTTTTTCGTTATACATTTCCCAAGCAGTTAACTTTGCCCCTTGAAAACGTGGTCTTGTTTCGTCAACCCAAACATGAACTTTTATTCTGTTTTTATGTGCTAAATAAATTGGAGATGTTGCTGTGCCATAATCGCCACAAGCCAACCAACCTGCATTACAATGTGTTAAAATATTTACAACTTTACCTTTCTTTTGTTTTGCAATTTGTTTGATAATTTCTAATCCGAACCCGCCAATTTTTCGAAAATGTTTTATTTCGCTTTCATAATAATCATTTGCAAACTTAAATGCCACATTCTCCCAATTAGAAATATTTTTTTCAACTAATATCTTATTATATATATACGTTGTTACAAATTTTAAATTAACTGCTGTTGGTCTTGCAGTAATTATATTTTTAAATGCGACATTTAAAAACTTTTGTTGATTCTTTTTATTTTTTGCCTCAACACAAGCTAACCAAATAGAAAAAGCTCCAGCTACTCCAATTAATGGGGCACCGCGTAACCGCATATCTTTTATAGCATTAACCAACTCAATATAAGTTGATATTTCGCAAATTTCAAATTCGAAAGGAATTTTTTGTTGATTAATTATTTTAACAGATTTTCTTTTATAGTCAGCCGAAAGTGCCTTATAATTTTTTCCGTTTACGTGCATATTTCTTTTTATAAAATTAATTAGTTCTAATTTTGCTTTTAAAATATCAAAGATAAACAAGAAATGGTTGACTTAAAAGGCATAAAAAATATAATTTTTGATTATGGCGGAGTAATAATAAACATCGATTTTTCATTAACAATAACCGCTTTTAAAAAGCTTGGCTTTTTAAATGTTGAAGATTGCATTTTTAAATCGAAAGGCTCCGATTTACTTTTAAAAATGGAAAAAGGTGAAATCTCGGATAATGATTTTAGAAACGACATCAGAAAAATTGCAAATTTAAAATTAACCGACCAACAAATAGATTTTGCTTGGAATGCACTTTTGCTCGATATGCCTAAAGAAAGAATTAAATTACTCGAAAAACTTAAAACAAAGTACAAGATATTTTTATTAAGCAACTCAAATTCTATTCATTACAATAAATATTTAAAAGATTTACAAAATGATTTCGGATATTCCGATTTTAACAAATTATTTGATAAAGCATGGTTTTCGTTTCAAATAAAAATGGTAAAACCCGATTTAGAAATTTTTAAATATGTATTATCTACTTCTTCAATATTGCCAAATGAAACATTATTTATTGACGATTCTATAACAAATATTGAAACTGCAAAAGAAACAGGAATTAAAACTTATTACTTAAACAACAAAGATAATTTACTGCAAATTTTACTTTAAGGTTTATAGATTTGTAACTAATCAGTGTACACAAAAGTTGTCACGCAAAGGCGCAGAGACCGCT
>JAVHRE010000288.1:0-2808 GCA_036171495.1 Bacteroidales bacterium | reverse complement strand
CAAATAAATTACAATTAAAAAATATTTTTCAACCTAAAATAATAATTAACTTTGCGGGCAATAAACTAAACCTTATAAAAATGGATATTTTTGATAGAATTAAGAACCAAAAAAGTGAACTTGGGCAATATCAGAGTGTTGCGCATGGTTATTTTACATTCCCAAAATTAGAGGGTGAAATTGCACCTCACATGAAATTTCGTGGTAATGAAGTATTAACATGGAGTTTAAACAATTATTTAGGATTAGCAAATCATCCGGAAGTAAGAAAAGCCGATGCCGAAGGCGCAGAAAAATGGGGATTGGCTTATCCTATGGGAGCAAGAATGATGTCGGGACATACTTCACTTCATGAGGAGTTGGAACAAAAACTTGCCAAGTTTGAAGGAAAAGAAGATGCCTATTTGCTTAATTTTGGTTACCAAGGAATGATTTCGATTCTTGACTCTTTATTAACCCGTAACGATGTAGTAGTTTACGATAGTGATGCACACGCTTGTATTATTGATGGCTTACGTATGCACATTGGTAAACGTTTTGTGTTTCCTCATAATAACATTGAAAAATTACGTTTGCAATTACAACATGCCTCAAAAGTTGTTGAACAAACAAAAGGAGGAATTCTAGTAATTACCGAAGGTGTTTTTGGAATGGCAGGCGATCTTGGTAAATTAAAAGAAATAGCTGAACTTAAAAAAGAATTTAATTTCCGTTTTATGATTGATGATGCTCATGGTTTTGGCACTATGGGTGCAACCGGAGCAGGCACTGGCGAGCACTTTGGAGTTCAAGACCAAATTGATATTTATTTTGCAACTTTTGCGAAATCTATGGCAGGAATTGGAGGATTTGTAGCATCAAACGAAACCGTTGTTGACTATTTAAGATATGGCATGCGTTCGCAAATTTACGCAAAATCGTTACCAATGGCTATGGTTTATGGTGCTTTAAAACGTTTGGAACTTTTACAAACTCATCCGGAAATTCGCGAACATCTTTGGGAGGTAGTAAGGACTTTACAAAGCGGATTAAAAGCTGAAGGATTTAATCTTGGTAATACCGAATCTCCTGTTACACCTGTATTTCTTGATGGTGGCATACCGGAAGCAACGAATTTATCGTTCGATTTACGCGAAAACTATAAAGTGTTTTGCTCAATTGTACTTTATCCAGTTGTTCCTAAAGGTGTTATAATGTTAAGAATTATTCCAACCGCAGCACATACATTAAAAGATGTTGAACAAACAATTAGTGCATTCAAAAAAATAAAGGAAAATTTAATAGCCGAGAAATATTCTAAAGAAATACTTGCAAAAGTAAGATAAACCTAAAATCCGCAAGTATGCGGGATTGTTTTGTGTTTCCCGATTTTTATCGGGGTTACAGAAAGCTAATTGGTATGGGTTACAGTTTTTGTGTTTGATACTTTATGTTTTACAATAAAAATGTTTCCAATAACAGCAGGTAAGCCAATATTAATGAGCCAAAGTAAAGTAGATGCCAAAATTATTTCGGAATACATGCTGCTAAAAAATCCTAAAAAAATAACTGCTACCGAACCTCTGATGCCAATTTCGGCAATAGCAAATGTTGGAATTATTGTTGAAACATAAAATGTTATTGCAGATGCAATTAAACTTTGTAAAAAGCTTATGTTAATATTAAAAACTTTTATCAACAAATAAAATTGTAACAAAAAAACGAAATACCTTATAATGCTTAATATTAAAAATGAAAATAAATCTTTGAATTTGTAAACATTAAGTAATTGTGCCGAATCTGAATATCGTTTTAAAAATTTCCAGTTTTCAAAGAAAAACATAAACCATTTGATTTTGAAGAAGATTAAGGTGCAAATTGTTGCAAATACGAAAATAGATATATTAATTAACCCGTTTATTCCATGCTCATTTAATACATTAACAGGATACAAAAGTTCTAAAAGAAAAATTCCAATTGAGCCGAAAATAATTGTAGCAATTAATTGTGAGTAACTTGTAATAATGGAAGCAATTGCTCCCTTAACTCTGTTTTCGGGTTTAAGAAAAAAGATTCTACCAACAAATTCGCCGGTTCTATTAGGCATAAATATAGAAACAGAAATACCCGAAAGTATTGCTGTGCATGCTTTTAAAAATGATATTCGGGTTATTTTATTAATTGAAAGTTTCCATTTATACGATTCAATGCCCCAATTTATAATCATTAAAATAAAAACAAATAACAAATAATAGATGTTTGATATTTTATATAATTCCGAATAACTGATTATTTGTTTAAGTTCTTGATGAAAAAAAATTTTATAAACAATAAAAAACAGAGAGCCAATAAAAATAAGCCATTTAATTATTGTGAAGTAATTGTTTTTGATGACGTTTCTTAAAACAAAATTAGCGTCATTCCGAACTTGTTTCGGAATCTTTGTTTTAGGTTTATGAGATGCTGATTCCGTCTTAAGCGGGACAGCATGACGATTTTTAAATGTGTTCTTAAGGAAATTTAAAATATTTAGATTATTATCAGACATTTATAATTTTTTAATAACCATTATTCCATCGCGAATTGGAAAAATAACATTAAAGACACGTGAATCGTTTTGCACAAAATTATTAAAATCTATTATTCCACGTGTTTGTTCATCAGTTTTGTTGTAATTTTCAGTTACTTTGTCGTTCCATAAAACATTATCGGCAATTATGTACCCGCCTGATTTAACTTTATCGAAAGCAGTATTATAATATTCAATATATTGGCGTTTGTCGGCATCAATAAAAACAATGTCGAATTGAATGTTTAAAGTTGGAATTA
>JAVHRE010000287.1:0-2822 GCA_036171495.1 Bacteroidales bacterium | reverse complement strand
TCTAATATGTTGAAATATATATTATTAAGCGCCATTTAAGGAGCGACTATATAATTAATGGAAACAATTCAATTCATTCAAGTAACGCCAGACCAATTAAAAAAGGAAATTCTAACAGGCGTTAAAACACAATTAGACGAGTTTTTAAAAACATTCAAACCCAAACAACCAAACGATTATTTAAGTCGTAAAGAGGTCGCTAAAATGTTTGGTGTTGATATTTCAACTTTACATAATTGGAATAAGTCGGGCAAACTAAAACCTCTCGGTTTAGGTTCAAGAGTTTATTATTTACGTTCAGATATTGAACAAAGTTTGACACCCCTAAAATCTTAATGTAATGGAAACAGGCAACTCAAATTTTGTTCGACATACTTACAAGGTAAATAAAGAACTAAAATCATATACAATATATCAAATTGAAGAGGTTAATCAGCCAGGTAATTTACTAACTGACTTAATCAGAATAGAACCGTTTTTGAATATGACAAAGGCGACAAACTTCAATAAATATTTTAGGTTAAAAAATCGAACTAATTGGTTAAAATCTGATTTAATAACTGGATTAAAACCAACCTCTTCAAAAGATTTATTTTTTGGCGACTGTTCTAAAATTGGCGCAATAGGAAACAAAGAAAAAAGTCTTTTATTATTCTATTTCAAACCATATTCAGACACTTTAATAATAGACGTTTTTAAGGACTTTTACCCTTATAACGAACACTTACTACAAAATCTATTAAAAGGGTTTAAAAGCAACCCAAAAGCAACCCAAAAGCAACCCAAAAGCAAACGTAAAGCAATTGAAAAGCAACAAAAAAGAGGGGTTGTTCAAGCCCCTCTATTGTTCAATTAGTCTTTTAACAGGCAACTGTTTTTATCGACTATTCAAAGATAATATATTTTGATTGATTATATTAAAATACAACTCAAAGACTATTTAGTAAATAATTTACTGGAAAATCCTCTATTGTATTTTAGTCAAGATATAAACACCAATACTGGCGAAATAAGAACAATAAACCAAAAAGGCAAAAAATATACGCCGTATCAAATTGCATATTATAACGCCCTAACTTTTAAAATTTATGATACAGGTAGTGTCTTTGTTTATGGTAGTTTACATAAGTATTTTAATAACGGTTTGCATAACTACAATGACTTCGATATAAACGCAATTCAATACGTTTTAAAGGACTTAAAAGAGAAATTCAATATAATACCAAAACAATGTATTTTAAAGAATATAGAACTCGGTATTAACATTATTACACCTATTGAGCCTAATATAATTTTAGATAGTTGTTTGCTACATAAAACCGTTTTAATGTTATATAAATACCATTCAGACGAGGGTAAATATAAACAAGCCGAACACTCTCAGTATATTGTTAAGATATACAACAAAACATTGCACTATAAAAAGAATGGTTTAAACCCACCTAAGAACATATTAAGGTTTGAATTAAAGTTTAATAAAATGGAATATTTCAATAAAATAGGAATATTCAATTTGAATGATTTACTCGAATATGGTTTGTATAATTTCAAGAGTCGATTATTAGACGAATGGAATAATATTTTATACTTTGATAATTCAATTATAATAAAAGAACAAATAAGAGATAAGTATAATAATCCAAATTATTGGACTGATTTAATAAATAACGGTCAAAGGTCTTTATACTATAAAAACAAAAAAGAATTAAATACTCTTATCAAAAACAACCCTAATAATATCAATCAAAAATTAACCGCTATTATGAATAAAAAAATAGATGCGTTAAATATAAAAAGTACACAAATTGACTCTTTATGTATAAGGTCAATTTGTGTACCAACAAAAGAGAAAGTTTGTTTAATTACTGGTTATAATATATCAATGCAGAAAGGCAATAGTAAACTACTCTCACATACTGGAATTAAGTATTATAAAAAACACAATTATAAATTATACAAACAAATTGAAAATGTTTATTTAACAAATAATTGGAGTGGTGCAAAAGAAGAGGTTAAAATAAAAGAAATTGCCCATAATATTAGAAATAAATATTTTAACAACCCTATAAATCCAAATCAATTAAAATTAAGTATTGCAATATAAATAAACTAACATAAAATAACATATTATGCCTTTTGAAATTAACAACAAAAAAAGTAAAGGGAGACCTAAAAATTCAAGTAATAAAATTACGTCCGAAATTAGAAGACATTATCAGACTTTAATCAGTGATAACCTAGAACAATTAAAAATTGATTTAAAAAGCTTAGAACCATTGGCACGCTTAAAAATTATCATAGAATTATCGAAACTGGTTTTGCCTCGACCGATTGATATACAAGATGAGAACGAACAAGAAAATGTTGATTTATCGGCTTTAACAACCGATGACTTAAGAACCATTGTTAAAATTTTTGATAAATATGAAAACGAATAAAACTAAAGCAATTTATTGAAACTGGCAGAATATAAAAGTGAAATTATTTAAAAATTACAAACCGTTATTTAATTATAGCGGTTTTTTTTGTGATTTTGTTTTGAACCTTTCAGTAAATCGGCAATAGACAACCCCTCAGTCTATTGTTTTTTAATTGGTTTTCAATCTTTTTCAAAGAATAAATTATTAATGATTTCTATTTAATTAAAGTAACAGGAAAAATACAACTAAAAAAGGGGTGTTTTCGCAATTGTTTGTAATCGGTTTGTATTTAGTAGAATAAAAAAACCTCAACTAATTGATTAACAACTATATTGAGGTTTTTTAATGTACTCGAGATGGGACTTGAACCCATACGAACCTTACAGCTCACTGGATTTTAAG
>JAVHRE010000286.1:0-13994 GCA_036171495.1 Bacteroidales bacterium | reverse complement strand
TTATTAACTACAATTTATTGGATATTAAGCTATTAAATTTTAGAAGTCCCCTTAAGTTATTCCGTCCTAAATCAAGTACAGGATTGTTTCGGAATCTGAGAATTATGGGATGCTGAAACAATCCTAAAACAAGTTCAGAACAGCATGACGTTAAATTCAGCATGACGTCCCGCTTTAAGCGGGATTTAGAAGTTCCCTTAAAGTAATAACAATGTAATCATATCAAAAAAAATCATTTTCAAAAATCCAAATACTCCTGAAAAAGCATTTCCACATAAGATTTCCCGTTGCGATTTATTCTTGCACTATCTTTTGGCGATTTGTATGCTACCGAATAATAAATTTCCTGCATTCTGTCGTAAACAATAAAATTATCGGGTTCTATCCAGCCCAAACCGCCGTCAAAAGCATAATAAGTAAAAGGTTTAGAATACGGATTAAATAAATTTTTACTCCAATGGTATTTGTCATGCTTTAGCCCGAGTTGTGAAAATAATGTTGCAGCTAAATCGGTTTGTGAGCATGGCAATTCGTATCTTTTTCCTTTAAATTCAGGTTTTAAAACATTACCGTAAAAAATGAGCGGTACATGTCTGTATTCTGGTGCATAAATCATCCAGTTTCGCGGTGAATTATGACCATGGTCGGCAACTAAAATGAATAATGTATTGTTATACCACGGTTGTTCTTTAGCTTTTTTAAAGAAATCGCCGATACAACTGTCGGAATAATAAGCTGAATTTATGAACTTTTGTGCATCACCTCCCCAGTGAAAAATTTCGGGAAATGGTTGGTCATAAGGGTTATGACTTGACATTGTAAAAGAAGCTGCAAAAAATGGTTGTCTGTACGAATTAATTTTATTTAAAAATGCCTGAAGCATATATTCATCGTGAACTCCTAATCGCCCTTGCGGGATGTTTGATGGAAAATCTTTGCCTTCTGTTATTTCATCAAATTTATTGTAGTATATTAATCCTTTGATATTTCCATAACTTAATTGTCCACCATACATAAACGAAGTAAAATAACCTTGTTGTTGCAGGTCGCGGGCAATGCACGGAACTTTTACATATTTATCTAATTGATTAGTAACAATAACATTTGATAATGCAGGATAACCACATAATACCGACAATATTCCCTGGTCGCTCAAACTACCACTTCCGGATACTTTTGAGAAAACAAAACCCTCGCTAATTAGTTTATCAATGTTAGGTGAAATGCTATCGTAACCACCTATTGAATGAATTAAATCGGCAGAATAACTTTCTAATAACAGCAGAACAATGTTTGGACGCTTTGTTGTTAAAATTATTTGTGTGGTATCTTTTTCTACATAGTACAGTGAATCAACGGTTTTACGAGCATCGTTTAATTTATAAAAGAAAAATGGGTTGGTGGTTTTAAATCGCATATTTTTTGTAACGCTTGCCATAACATTCCACTGTGAGTTTACAGCAGCAAGATTTATGAAATTATTTTTCGAAAAATACACATCACTTTGATGCACCGGAATTGGCTGAGAACCACCTCTTATTCCAAGCCCAATTAATACCGGAATTGTAACTAAAAAAATAAAAGAATAAATAAAATTGCGCTTTGTTACAACAAATCTTTCGTGAATGTATTTGCGATATAAATAAATTGATAAAAAAGTGAATGCAAAAATTGCAATACCGCCGAAAACTACCTCTGTCCATTTTGCAGAGTGATATACTTCGGAAGGTCGGCTTAAATACGAAATTGCTTTAAAATTCAGTTTCACTCTCCATTCTCTATAAAGCGGAAGTTCAGCAATTGATATTAAAACCGACAAAAATATTATCAGATAATTGTACCATAAATTAATAATGTAAAGCCCTTTCCATTTAATTAACGAAGAAAATAATATTACAATAAATGGAAATGCAAGAATATAGCTTGCTGCAGATATGTCGAGATAAACACTATACCAAAACACTTCCAGTATTTCCCAAAAATTGGCATTAAACAGTTCGTTGTAATTATAAATAAGAAATGTTAATCGTAACAATTGAAAAAACAGGAGCAAAAAGATAAACTGTTTTGCGAAAATTATAAAAATACGTTTTGCCATTTGTTAATAAATATTTATTGTCTGTAATATCAATCCCGATAGCTATTGGTTTAACTATTTACAACCAACTATTAAGAAGTTACCATTTTTGTTGCAAAATGTATTCGGCAATTTGAATTGCATTTGTTGCAGCTCCTTTTCTTAAATTGTCGGCAACAATCCAAAGGTTTAAGCATTTTTCGCGTGATAAATCACGTCTAATTCGCCCAACAAATACATCATCTTTATCTTCGGCAAAGATTGGCATTGGGTATTCGTTTGCTGAAGGATTATCCATAACTATAATTCCTTTAGATGATTTTAAAATGTTTGTTACTTCATTAATGTCAAAATCGTTTTTAAATTCAACATTAACGGATTCTGAATGTCCGCCCATAATAGGCACTCTTACAACTGTTGCAGTTATTTGAATTGTTTTATCGGCAAGAATTTTTTGTGTTTCGTTAACTAATTTTTGTTCTTCGGAAGTGTAACCATCGGGCATAAAAATACCTCCGTGTGGAAAACAGTTTAAATCAATTTGATGAGGATATGCTTTTTCTCCTTCAATTCCTGCTCTTTCATTTTTAAGTTGTTGTACAGCTTTTACTCCGGTTCCGGTTACCGATTGATATGTGGAAACTACAATTCTTTTTATTTTATATTTATTATGAAGTGGTGCCAACGCTAATACCATTTGAATAGTGGAGCAATTTGGGTTTGCAATAATTTTATTTTCGTGTCTTAAAATATGTGCGTTAATTTCTGGTACAATAAGTGGAACATTTGGAAACATACGCCATTGCGATGAATTATCTATTACAGTTGTACCTATTTTAGCAAATTCGGGTGCAAAATTAGACGATACAGTTGCACCAGCCGAAAATATTGCGAAATCAGGTTTTGCACAAATTGCATCTTTAATTCCGATAACTTGTAATTCAGTTCCTTTAAAAATAATTTTTTTGCCAACAGATTTTTCCGATGCAACTGGTAAAAGTTCTGTTAAGGGGAAGCTATGCTCATCAAGAACTTTTAACATTACACTACCAACTAATCCGGTAGCACCAACTATAGCAACTTTCATGTTTACAATTTTTTGTTATAAACCCAATATTCGAAATCGTAATTCCTTAATCGTTAATCGTTATTGAGCACCAATACCATGACAATTTTTATATTTTTTGCCACTTCCACAAGGGCATGGGTCATTTCGTCCAACTTTTTTCTCAACTCTGATTGGTTGAACCTTTTGTTCTTGTTGTTGATTCTGTGAATTTTGCGAATTGTCCATTAAACCTGAACGTCCGGTTTCAAATTTACTCATATCAAGTTTTTTTGGTGCTTTAGCTTCACGAACTTGTTCGGGATTTTGAATAGGAATGTGTCCTTTTGTGAGAATTGAAACAATTTCACGATTAGCTTTATCGAGCATATCACGGAATAAATCGAACGATTCAAATTTATAAATCAGCAGGGGGTCTTTTTGTTCATAAGCTGCATTTTGTACCGATTGTTTTAAGTCGTCCATTTCGCGAAGATGCTCTTTCCACGACTCATCAATTGTAACAAGTATTGCAGTTTTTTCAAAAGCTCTTAATAATTCACGACCTTTTGTTTCAGTGCTTTTCTTTAAATTTGTAATTATTTGGAACACACGAGTTCCATCGCTAACAGGTACTACAATATTTTCGTAAACATGACCGCTTTTTTCGTAAACATCTTTTATTACAGGATAAGCTTGTTTTGCCATCATTTGCGATTTATTCAAATAATTGTTGTAAACTTTGTTATCTATTTTATCTGAAATTTCAGCCGGCGACAATGATAAATATTCTTGTTCTGCGATAGGTGCTTCAACAGCTAAGGATCTTATTAACTCAAGATTAAATTCTTCAAATGTTGCATTTCCATGATTTTGGTTTACAATTGATTCACAAACATCGGAAATAGAATTTGAAATATCAACACTAATTTTTTCACCAAAAAGAGCATTTCTGCGACGTGTATAAATTACTTCGCGTTGCGAGTTCATTACGTCATCGTATTCGAGTAATCGCTTTCTGATGCCGAAATTATTTTCTTCAACTTTTCGTTGTGCACGTTCAATAGATTTTGTAATCATCGCATGTTGAATGACTTCGCCTTCTTTAATTCCTAATCTGTCCATCATGCGGGCAATGCGGTCAGAACCAAAAAGTCGCATAAGGTCGTCTTCTAATGAAACATAGAATTGCGAAGTGCCAGGGTCGCCTTGTCTTCCCGAACGACCACGTAACTGCCTGTCAACTCTTCGTGATTCGTGTCGTTCTGTACCAATGATTGCTAAACCTCCAGCTACTTTAACTTCCTGGCTAAGTTTAATATCTGTACCACGACCAGCCATATTTGTGGCTATTGTTACAATACTACCTTTACCGGCTTCAGCAACAATATCTGCCTCACGTTGATGTAATTTTGCATTTAAAACATTATGCTTAATCCCGCGAAGTTTTAACATTCTGCTTAATAATTCAGAAATTTCCACATTTGTAGTTCCAACAAGAACAGGTCTTCCAGCATTAATTAGTTCAACAATTTCATCAATAACTGCACTATATTTTTCTCGTTTTGTTTTGTAAACTTTATCCTGCATGTCTTTTCTAATCATTGGGCAATTTGTTGGAACAACAATTACATCAAGTTTATAAATGTTCCATAATTCACCTGCTTCGGTTTCGGCAGTACCTGTCATACCTGCAAGTTTGTGATACATGCGGAAATAATTTTGTAATGTTATAGTTGCAAATGTTTGAGTTGCTGCTTCAACTTTTACTCCTTCTTTCGCTTCAATTGCCTGATGTAAGCCTTCGGAATAGCGACGACCTTCGAGAATACGTCCTGTTTGTTCGTCAACAATTTTTACAGCGTTATTCATAACAACATATTCTACATCTTTTTCGAACATGGAATATGCTTTAAGTAATTGATTTATTGTATGAACACGTTCTGTTTTTATTGAATAATCACGAATAAGCTCATCTTTTGCAATAAGTTTTTTATCGGCATCCATTCCCGATTTTTCAATTTCGGCAATACTGCCTCCAATATCAGGCATAACAAACATTTGAGGGTCGTCGGTTGTGTTTGTAATTAAATCAATACCTTTCTCCATAAGTTCTACCTGATTGTTTTTTTCGTCAATTACAAAGAAAAGCTCTTCAGTAATTTCAGGCATTCTTTTAGAGTTGTCTTGCAAATAAACATTTTCGGTTTTGTGCATCAAGGTTTTCATGCCTTGCTCGCTTAAAAATTTTATTAATGCCTTATTTTTGGGAAGTCCTTTATATGCTTTAAGCAGCAATACTCCGCCTTTTTCTGTATCGCCCGATTGAATAAGTTTTTTAGCTTGATTTAATAAGTCGAGAACTATACTTTTTTGAGCATTTGCAAGTTTTTCGACTTTTGGTTTGTATTCGTTAAAAAGTTGGTCTTCTCCTTTGGCTGTAGGTCCACTAATAATTAAAGGAGTTCTGGCATCGTCAATTAAAACTGAGTCAACTTCATCAACAATTGCATAATGATGACCACGTTGAACAAGGTCGTCGGCATTAATTGCCATATTATCACGAAGATAATCGAAGCCAAATTCATTATTGGTACCAAATGTTATATCAGCAAGATAAGCGTTTCTGCGAGCTACAGAATTTGGTTGATGTTTATCTATGCAATCTACTGATAATCCATGAAATTCGTATATAGGTCCCATCCATTCGCTATCGCGTTGTGCAAGATATTCATTTACAGTAACAATGTGTACTCCTTTACCAGCTAAAGCGTTAAGAAATACAGGTAATGTTGCAACCAATGTTTTTCCTTCACCAGTAGCCATTTCAGCAATTTTTCCTTGATGAAGTACCATTCCTCCAATAAGTTGCACATCGTAATGAACCATATCCCAAGTAATTTCATTGCCACCGGCGAGCCATTTACTTAGCCAAACTGCCTGCGAACCTTCTATTATAATGCTACTTCGTTGAGCTGCTAAATTTCTATCAAAATCTGTTGCTGTAACTTCGAGCCTTTCATTTTCGACGAATCGGCGTGCAGTATCTTTAATAATAGCAAATGTTTCGGGCAAAACTTCGAGCAAAATTTCTTCAATTTTATTATTTATTTCTTTTTTAAGTTTATCTATCTGATTATATAGTTTTTCTTTTTCTTCAATGTTAATATCATCGCTTTCAACTTTTGCTTTAAGCTCAATAACTTGCTGTTCTTCCGATTTATAATAGTTCTGAATTTTTTCTTTTAAGGTTTTCGTTTTTTCGCGTAACTGGTCGTTCGATAATTGTTGAAGTGTATCGTAAACCAATTTTACCTGCTCTACTACAGGAAAAATAATTTTAATATCTTTATCGGATTTAGTACCGAAAAATTTCTTTAATAAATCGTTAAATGATGCCATCTTTTTTTCTTAAAAAACTTTCAAAGTTAGTTTGATTTTTTTGCATTCTCAAAATTTAAAATTTATTAACTAAATTTGGCGAAATATATTTGAATTAAAAAATGAAAAGAACTGTTTTTTTATTTGTTGTAATATTTTTATCAGTTACTAATTTTGTTTATTCTCAAAAAGATTCAGCTAAAGTTGCAAAAAGGTATTTTGGTTTAAGTCTTCAACCTAACTTTCAGAGCTTAATAACTTATGCAATTATCGAAATTTCCGCTCAAGGTGTAGTTAACCGAACATTTTTAAATCCTCGCGACTGGCTTCATCAAATTGTTGGAATACAGCAATCCGCAGCAAACCCTGAAGGTAAAAACATTTTAAAAGATGCAGGGATTGCGGGTCCCGATGTTTTAGATGAATTATGGAAATTGCGTTATTCCGAACCGCCTTATGATGGTTCGCCTAAAGAAAAAGGTTGGGCAGGTAAAGAACGAATTCCTACTGAAGGACAAATGGAAATGCTTGGGAAGTTTGGTGTTAAAACCATTAATGATTACTTTGTTGGTGAAAATTTATTAAAATTACTTAAAGCAATGGAAGACCCTGGTTGGGTTTCGGAATATCAGAATAAGTAATAATTATTATTGCTAAGGCATCTTTACTATAGGAGACTTCTAAAAATTAACGATACGTCATTCCTAACTTGTTTTGTAATCTGATTATGAGATGGTTATGAGATGTTGAAATAAATTCAGCATGACGTCCCGCTTTAGGCAGGATTTAGAAGTTCCCTATACTAAATGATGTTTCCGATTCTTTTCTCGGTAAAACATCAAAAATTATTTATTTTAAATTTATGAATTCATACTATACCACCAGCGGTATAACTGAAACTAAAAAGTTTTTCTATCCAAAACCATCAAAGTTTCTTATATGTTTTTATCTTTGTATTTTTGAAAACATTGCATAAATGAAAATATCATATAACTGGCTTAAAGAATATATTAAAACTGATTTGGCATCGTCTAAAATTGCCGAAATTCTTACAAACATTGGACTTGAGGTTGAAGCTCTTGAAAAATTTGAGGTAATTAAAGGAGGATTAGAAGGTTTAGTTGTTGGTAAAGTTGTTGATTGTCAAAAGCATCCCGATGCCGATAAACTTAGCTTAACAAAAGTTAATATTGGAAATGATTCCTTACTTAATATAGTATGTGGTGCATCAAATGTTGCTGTAAATCAGAAAGTTGTTGTTGCAACAATTGGCACTACTTTATATAAAGGTGAGAGTAAATTTGAAATTAAAAAAACAAAAATCCGTGGCATTGAGTCGGAAGGAATGTTATGTGCTGAAGATGAAATTGGCATAGGTAACTCTCACGATGGCATAATGGTTTTAAATGATAATGCCATCCCCGGTACACCCATGCGTGAATATTTCAATATTGAAGACGATTATATTTTTGAAATTGGCTTAACCCCAAACAGAATTGACGCAGCTTCGCATTATGGCGTGGCACGCGATTTAGCTGCTTATTTGCAACATCGCAAACCTGTAGTTTTAGAAAAACCATCGGTCGAAAATTTTGTTGTAGATAATACTGAAAATCAAATAAATATTGTTATACAAAATTCAGATGGTTGTATTAGATATTCAGGCGTAACAATTAGCAGCTTAACTGTTAAAGAATCTCCTGTATGGCTTCAGGATAGGCTGCACTCAATAGGGTTACGCCCAATTAATAATGTTGTTGATATAACAAATTTTGTGTTATTCGAAACAGGGCAACCTCTTCACGCATTTGATGCCGATTTTATTAAAGGAAAAAAGATTTTAGTTAAAACCGTAAATGAAGGAACAAAGTTTACAACTTTAGATGGAGTAGAACGCACTTTATCATCAAACGATTTAATGGTTTGTAATGAACAGGAACCAATGTGTATGGCTGGAGTTTTTGGTGGAATTAACAGTGGTGTTACCGAAAAAACAAAAAATATTTTTATAGAAAGTGCTAATTTTAATCCCGTTTTTGTTAGAAAAACAGCCCGTCGACATGGTTTGTCAACTGATTCATCGTTTAGGTTTGAGCGTGGTGCTGACCCAAATATAACAGTTTTTGCACTTAAACGTGCTGCAATACTTATTAAAGAAATAGCCGGAGGTAAAATTTCATCTGAAATTGTTGATGTTTATCCTAAACATATTAAAGATTTTACTGTTGAACTTCATTATGTAAAAGTAAATGAACTAATTGGTAAACAATTGTCTAAAGAAACTATTAAAGATATAATTCGTTCACTCGAAATTAAAATAATTGCCGAGAAAGAAAAAAGTTTACTGTTAGAAATTCCTACATATAAAGTTGATGTTCAGCGTGAAGTAGATGTTATTGAAGATATATTAAGAATTTATGGTTATAACAATATAGAAGTTTCAAACAAGGTTAGTTCAAATATAAGTTATTTGCAAAAACCAGATAAAGAGAAAACAAATAATACTATTTCTGATTATCTTGCGTCAAATGGATTTTTTGAAATTGTAACAAATTCACTTACAAAAGCTTCATATTACAGAAACAATAATTTGTGGAACGAGAAAAACTTAGTTAAAATCTTGAACCCATTAAGCACCGATTTAGGAGTAATGAGGCAAACACTATTATTTAGTGGTTTAGAGTCAATAACAAATAACTTAAACAGAAAACAAACAAATCTAAAAATGTTTGAGTTTGGAAATTGTTACGTGTATAATAACGTCGAAAACATTAACAATAAACAAAGTAATTATTTCGAAGATTTGCGTTTATCGTTGTTTGTTACAGGAAATAAAAATCCCGAAAGTTGGGTACTGCAACCGGCTATAACTTCTTATTATTATTTAAAAAGTTATGTAGAAAATATTTTAAAAAGATTGGGCTTTTCTATTTCACAATTAGTTGTTTACAAACCAAATGAAACTATTTATACAGATGGTCAAATATACTTTAATAAAGAAAAGGAATTAGTGTCCTTCGGATTATTAAGTAAAAGCATATTAAACGAATTTGACATTAAACAACCGGTTTTTTATGCTGAATTTTTGTGGGATAACGTATTGTTAAATTTGAATAAACACAATACAAAATTTGTCGAGTTATCTAATTTTCCTGTAGTTCGTCGCGACCTTGCAATGCTTCTTGATAAACAAATTTCGTATTCAAAAATAGCTGAAATTGCAAGAAAAAACGAAAAGAAATTTTTACAAGACATCAATTTATTTGATGTTTATGAAGGCGATAAAATTCCCGAAGGGAAAAAATCTTATGCTGTAAGTTTCCATTTACAGGATTCAACTAAAACGCTCAATGAGTATCAAATAGAACAAATAATGAAAAAATTGTCTGAAGCTTTTGAGAAAGAGTTGGGGGCAATTATTAGAAAGTGATTTTAAATTAAATTTTTTACTATGAAAAGAATTTTTATTATTTTAATGTTATTTGTTATTGCTTTTGTTTTTTCGTGTAACTCAAAACCGGAACAAACTAAAAGTGAAAAGCAAATGATTGATGAAATGAACAAATCAATGCAAGAAACCTCTAACGATTTAAGCATTGATACAACTTCTACTGATTCTACTTTGTTAAAAAAGTAGTTTAGTAATCAGTAAGTTTAATAAGTTCTACGTCGTAAATTATTATGGAACGTGCAGGAATTTTATTCTCGTCGCCTACAAGTCCCCAAGCAAGATTGGGTGGCATAATAAATTTGGCCTTATCGCCTTCACGCATTTTTAAAATTCCAATTTCTAAACCTGTTTCTACCCCACCTTGTCCAATTTTAAAACTTTTTGGACCTAACGAATCGCTTGTGTAACATAATTTTCCATTTAGTAAAGATATTTTGTAATTAATGTTAGCGACCTTCCCTGTTTTTGCCGAGTCGCCTTTACCTTGATGATAAATTTTGTACCATAAACTTGCTCCGGATGCTTTTAAATTTAGATTGTACCTGTTGCAATATGATGCAATTTTTTCGGAGTCTCTATCAACAAGTATTTGATTTACCTTTACTAATGGCTCTTGATAGGATAGAATTTCCTGAACTGATTTTGGTTTGTGTTCGTTGTTATTACACGAAAAAAATATACAAATAACTAAAAATGATATTATTTTGATTAATCTCATTATTTATGTTGCAATATTTTTGAGTATTGTGGTAAAATTGAAACAAACTTTTTAATTGTATCATCAATATTTAATTTATATTCTTCGCCACCTGCAGCATTTTTATGTCCCCCACCAGAAAAATGAGTTCTAATAATTTCATTTACAGAAATATTTCCCCGCGAACGGAACGAAATTTTAATGTAGTCATCACGTTCCATAAATAATGCAGAAAAGTTAATGCCTTTTATTGATAATGGATAATTTACAAATCCCTCGGTATCGCCCATTTTGAAATTATAATTAGTCAGCTCATCTTTTGTAAGCCACATATAACCAGCATTATATTCGGGTATTATTATCATTTTTTTACTTAATGTGTAGCCCAAAAGTTTTATTCGGTTCTCGGAATAGTTGTCAAAAACTCTTTTATGAATTTCTTCTTTATTTATTCCATAAGATAAAAGTTTTGATGCGATTTCAAAAGTTCTTGGATTGGAACAATTTACACTAAAAGATATTGTGTCGGTAAGCAATCCTGCAAATAAGCAAGTTGCAGCATCTGATGATAAATATTTCTCGAAACCGCACTGTAAAATTGTTTCAAAAACCAACTCAGCAGTGGAGCTAACGCTTACATCTGAAATTTTAACATCAAAAATATCTTGAGGATATGGGTGATGGTCAATTAATATTTTTTTAGCATTAATATTTTCAAGTTGTTCTGCAAGTTTCCCTGTACGTTTTAGCTCATTAAAATCAAGCAACATAATCAAGTTAGATGCTCCCAAAATATTTTTTACTTCATCTTTTTGAATAGAGTAATTTAATACTTTTTCTGTGGATGGTAACCATTGTAAAAATTCTGCATATTCGTTAGGTACAATTACATTTACGTTTTTGTTCATATTCAACAAAACATGATATAAACCAAGAGATGAGCCAATTGCATCACCATCGGGGTCGTGATGTGTTATTATACTAATATTTTCCGATTCGAAAATCAACTCTTTAACTTTATTGAAATTAAATTGAATATTGTTTTGCACTATAAATAATTTTTTCAGCAAAGATAACTTTTTGGTTGGTATTATCAATTGAATAATCTAATTTTGGCATCTTAAAAAATTAAAAAAAATATTATGAAAAACATTACTTTTACAATGATAAAACCTTGTGCAGTTAGCGAAGAACATATTGGCGAAATCCTTTCGATAATTAATAAAGCAGGTTTTCATTTTGTAGCAATTAAAATGTTGCATATTTCAAAATCACAAGCCGAAAAATTTTATGCAATTCATGCCGAAAGACCTTTTTATAAAGATTTGGTAACATTTATGTCGTCGGGACCAATTGTTGCAGCAATCTTGCAAAAAGAAAATGCCGTTGCCGATTATCGTAAACTTATTGGAAATACAAACCCTGCTCAAGCCGATGAGGGTACTATTCGAAAATTATTCGCAAAATCAGTTCAGGAAAATTCCGTTCATGGTTCCGATAGCGACGAAAACGCAGAAATTGAATCGAATTTCTTTTTCTCACAAATTGAACGCTTTTATAAATAGTGTCAGAAAGAAAACTCTGTGTTTGATAAAGAAAACGTCAAGTTCAAAGCCTGTCCCGAACTTGCTTCGGGAGCTTGCGAAACAACAAAAACACAGAGTTCCGTCTAAACGAAATAGTTTTTGCTGTGAGCATAACGAAAAACTTAGCGAAGCGATCTCACGAACACATTTAAAAATAAAAAGAAATGTGAGTAAATTGGCGTTTTCTTGCAAACACTAAATAAAGAGTTTGTTAATTTTTGTTTGATGTAATATAATGAATTAATTAATATTTAATTCATTATATTATTGCATCTATTATTTTTATATTTGCAATAAATTAATTTAAAAAGTTAATGAAAAAAATCTTTTATTTATTATTTCTGTCATTTGTTTTTATAGCGTGCAATAGTGTTAAAGTGGTTAATGTTAAATATGCCGGTAAAGTACCTAAAAATTACTTTTTGTACACACTTCCTCATAATGTTTTAACAATAGATTTAGAGATAACAGAAATACAAACCATACGAGGTCCATACTTCGAATATGCCGAAAAATATATGGGAATTAAAGATGCCCCGCAAATTAACAAAGCCGAATATTTTATTTCAGGTTCTGATTTATCGGTTTTTGCAGAGCCCGATTCGAATAATATTTACTTTATATTTCCAAATTGTAAAAATAAAATAAGTAGCATTTCATTAACTAATTCCGGTATTTTAGCCTCTATAAACACCGAAGCGACTGAAGTTTTAGAGCAGGAAATTTCAAAAAATTTAACTCAAAATTATTTGCCTTTTCATTCCAAAATATTTACCGAATTATCTCAAAAAGATTACTTTAAAGAACATATTGATACTATATGGAAACAAGTAAAAGTTGATACAAATTTTGTAAGAGTTCCGGTTCAAAAAAAGACTATTGAAGCATTAACTTTTGAAGATAAAGCTAAAGAAACTGCACATCATATTATGCGTTCACGTAAAAGATTATTTAAGTTATTATCAGGAGCATACGACAAAATTCCTGCTATTAATTCTGTAAACGATATAGTTAAAGAACTTAAAAACGAAGAAGAAGAATATATTTCGCTTTTTATTGGAAAAACTTTCACGCGCAAGTATAACTATCGTTATTATTACAATCCGGATGTTCAGGATTGTGGCAAAAGAAAAGAAATCGCTTTTTTTGACTCAAAAAAAGGAATTTTTAACGAAAAAACATCAAACAGTCAATCAATTATGTTAGAAATTAATAATAATGGAACACTTTCTAAATTAGATACTGCATTTAGTAAATTTAATAAAGCATCTAATAATAAAGGTATTGTTTATAGAGTTCCGGAGTTTGCTACTTTTTCGTTATTTGTTGGCGAAAATTTGTTGATAGAAAAACAAATCCCAATTTCGCAGTTTGGTGTTTTATGCACTTTACCAAATAATGCAATTAATAAAAAACATTTTATTGAATTTAATCCTTCTTATGGAAACATTATAAAAATAGGTAAAAAATAATGTTTTAAATCCAATGGATTTAATAATATAAATAAAAAAGAACAATCCCGTTAAAGCGAAATCGCTTTTTTAATTTGTTATATTATTTTTAGGTGGGTTCTGAAAATTAAAATAGTGTCTCCCGCAAAAAGCAGGACTCAATACGGTGCTTCGTTTTTCCGCCAAGTCGGAACAATTTGTGAGATGCTGTCCTTCGACATGCTCAGGACAAGTTCAGCATCCCGCTTTAGGCAGGATTAGAAGTCCCCTTTATTTAGTTGGTTTTAAAGTTGCGGTTTCAATTCC
>JAVHRE010000285.1:0-2827 GCA_036171495.1 Bacteroidales bacterium | reverse complement strand
AGTCAAACAATAGTCAAACAATAGTCAAACAATAGTCAAACAATAGTCAAACAATAGTCATTCAATAGTCATTCAATTGCTATACAAACAACTGAATGACAATGTATGACAACTGTATGACAATATACAATGAACATAGAACAAATTACAAATCAAAAATAATAAATCGTAAATTTTATCAGATGTCTGAATATTATAACCCTCAACTAAAATTAGCACACGAATTTGTTGAGTTTACAAACAAATCAGTTTTTTTAACTGGAAAAGCAGGAACCGGAAAAACAACTTTTTTACACGAAATAAAAAAGAGTTCCCCAAAACGAATGATAGTTGTTGCTCCAACAGGAGTAGCGGCAATTAATGCGAGTGGTGTAACAATTCACTCTTTTTTTCAATTGCCTTTTACTCCTTTTGTTCCTGTAAAAAACGAAGACTCTGTAAATCAACGGTTTAATCAAAGAAAATTTAATCGCGATAAAATTCGAATCATTAAGTCATTAGAATTACTTATAATTGACGAAATTAGTATGGTGCGAGCCGACATGCTTGATGCTATTGACAATGTTTTAAGAACATACAAAGACCATTCTAAACCTTTTGGTGGCGTTCAACTATTATTAATTGGCGATTTGCACCAACTTTCACCTGTTATTAAAGAAGATGAATGGAGCATTTTACAACAATATTACGAAACGGTTTATTTTTTTAGCAGTAAGGCATTGCAACAAATTAATTGTGTAAACATTGAATTAAAACACATTTACCGCCAATCGGACAAAGAATTTATTGAAATACTAAACAAAATCCGCGACAATAATATTGATGCAGAATTACTTAAAAATTTGAATAAAAGATATATTCCCAACTTTAATCCAAATGAAAATGAGGGTTATATAATTTTAACAACTCATAATGCTACTGCTCATAACATTAATCAAGAAAAGTTAAAAAAAATAAGTGAAAAACCTAAAATATTTAAAGCAAAAATAAAAGACAACTTCCCCGAATATGCTTATCCTACTGATGTTGAGTTAGAATTAAAGGTTAATTCGCAAGTTATGTTTGTTAAAAACGATAGCTCACGTAACAAATCGTATTATAACGGTAAAATTGGAAAAATAACACGATTTTCTGATGATGGCATTTATGTTAAATGCCCAACTGATGAAACAGAAATACTAGTTGGAACAGAAGAGTGGGAAAATATAAAATATTCTTACAATTCTCAAACTAAAGAAATTAAAGAAGATTTTATAGGCAGTTTTACTCAATACCCATTAAAATTAGCTTGGGCAATAACAATACACAAAAGTCAAGGTTTAACTTTTGAAAAAGCAATTATTGATGCAAATGCATCATTTGCTCACGGACAAGTTTACGTTGCGTTAAGTCGTTGTAAAAATTTTGAGGGATTAGTATTAAGCTCTCCCATAACATTTGGCAGTGTAAAAATGGATAACACCATTCTGCACTTTACCCAAGATGTTCGTAACAATGAACCTGATGAAGATAAATTAAACAAATCAAAAATTCAATGCCAACAATCTCTAATGTCAGAACTATTTGATTTCATAAAAATTAAAATTTCTTTTTTGTATCTTAAAAAAATCTTGTTACAAAATTCCAATATCGTATCTAAAAATGTAATTACTGATTTTGAAAATATTGATATTGTTTTACAAAACGAAATTCATTCAGTATCAGATAAATTTAAAACACAACTCCAACAGTTACTTTCTAACGATAGCTTACCCGAATCAAATTTAACTGTTCAAGATAGGATAAAAAAGGCATCTGCTTATTTTGTAGAAAAGGTGAATAATTTTTACGAATTTACACAAAATCAACAAATTGAAATAGACAATAAAGAAGTAAGAAAAAGCATTTACGAATCATTAGAAAAATTACAAAAAGCAGTTTTTATAAAACTCTCATGTTTAAGAACATGTGTAAGTGGCTTTAGCACTTTAAGTTATATTAAAACCAAAAACGATTCCGATGTTGATTTTAAACCAATTTTAAAATCGAAAACTGTAATTCAAAATACGATTTCAGACGATTATAAACATTCTGCACTTTATGCCGAATTAAAGAACTGGCGAAGCTTAATAGCCGAAGAAAACGATACCGACGAATACATGATTCTGCCTTATAAAGCAATGCTTGAGTTAACTAAATATTTACCAACAACTTTTGCAGAATTAAAATCAATTAAAGGTATTGGAAGTAAAAAAGTACAACAATTTGGAAGCGATATTATTGAAATAATTTCATCATATTGTGAAAGAAACAATGTTGAAAAACCAGAGATAGAAATAAAAATTAAAAAAACTAAAAGCGATAAAATTGACTCAAAAAAGTTGAGTTTCGATTTGTATAAATCGGAAAAAACTATTGACGAAATTGCAACTGAACGAAATATGGTTAAATCAACAATAGAAGGACATTTGGCTCATTATGTCGGAACCGGAGAATTAGATATTTTAAGTTTTGTTACAAAAGAAAACGTTGATACTATTTCAGAATGTTTTACTAAATTAAAAACTAAATCGTTAACCGAAATTAATGCTGCTTTAAATAACTCATACAGCTATAGCGAATTAAGGTTTGTTTTAAAATATTTGGAACATAATGCAAGCAATTGATTTTATGCCTTTTTCCTTGCTCATAACTGTCCGCAAGACATAAATTATTTCTACACTTCGGAAAAGCAATCTCCACAACACGCCGATATTGAAAAAATAACGAAGCCGGAACAGAAATCTAATACCAAATATTAAGAGGACTTCTAAAAATACCAAAATCGTCATGCTGTCCCGCTTAAGGC
>JAVHRE010000284.1:0-14042 GCA_036171495.1 Bacteroidales bacterium | reverse complement strand
TCAGCATCTCATAACAACCTGATAATTAGATTCTGAAACAAGTTCAGAATGACGTGTCGTTAATTTTTAAAAGTCCCCTTTTATTAATCCTTATTTGTATTTTTGTAAAATTAGATGTTTCTTTGCTCAACTTGACATCTTGTTTAAGCACTCTGAGCTTTTTTGTCATTCTGAACGATTAGTGAAGAATCTTTTTAAAAATATTAAATATGAAAGTTTTTAAATTCGGTGGAGCATCAGTAAAAGATGCAAGTGGAGTAAAAAATATTGCTAAAATTCTTTTACAAAATTCCAATTCTAAAATTGTTGTTGTTATTTCGGCAATGGGTAAAACTACCAATGCTTTCGAAAAAGTATTAAACGAATATTTTAATAAAAGTACAACTACTATTGAATCACTTAATGCTGTTAAAAAATATCATCTCGAAATAATTGAAAATCTTTTTGAAACTATCATTAAAGCTCCTGTGTATAATGAAATTTCAACAATTTTTGAAAAGCTTTCAAATTATATTTTAGCAAACGATATAACAGATAATTATGATTACGAATACGATAAATTAATTTCATGGGGTGAAATAATATCTACTAAAATTGTTTACTCATATTTATCAGAACAAAACATAAATTGCAAATGGCTCGATGCAAGAGAGCTTATCAAAACAAATAATAACTACAGAAACGCTGCAATAAATTGGGAAATAACTTGCAATAATTGCAAATCACAGCTCATAAACTCATTTAATAAATATGATATAATAGTAACACAAGGTTTTATTGGTTCCGACCTTGATAACAACACAACAACACTTGGCAGAGAAGGCTCCGATTTTACAGCAGGTATTATTGCTCATGCAATTGACGCTACAGATGTAACAATATGGAAAGATGTTCCCGGTTTGCTAAATGCCGACCCAAAATGGTTCGATGATACTGTAAAATTAACTAACATTTCGTATCACGAAGCCATAGAACTTGCTTATTACGGTGCAACAATTATTCACCCAAAAACTATTCAGCCTGTTAAAACTAAAAACATTCCGCTTTATGTTAAATCATTTTTAAATCCTAATGAAAATGGTTCTTTAATTAATAGCAACACTTCTGAAGACTCAAAAATTCCATCATTTATATTTCGTGTAAATCAAATATTAATTTCAATATCTACTGATGATTACACATTTATTGTTGAAGAAAATTTAAGTTTAATATTTGGATTGTTTGCAAAGCATAAAGTAAGTATAAACTTAATGGAAAATTCTTCAATAAGTTTTTCGGTTGTAGTTGATAATGACGAAAGAAAAATAAAACCGCTGATAAAAGATTTACAAAAAAATTATAAAGTTTTGTATAATGTTAATGTTGAATTAGCAACAATTCTAAATTACGACCATAAAACAATAGAAAAAGTAACAAATAACAAAAAAATATATATTTCTCAACAAAGCAGAAAAACAGTAAGATTTGTTATGAAAGACAAATAATTAATTATTAATGTTTAATTATTAATGAAGGAAACTTTTAACTAAAGTTGCAAGTTAATTAACTATTGACCATTAATCGTTAATAATCAATATTTAACCATTATTTATACAGTCCACACTCCGTAATATACTCAAACACTTTTTCGTGCAAATAAAAACGTAAATCTTTACCGTTTTTTAAAGCTTCACGAATAAAACTTGCCGAAATTTCCATTAAAGGTGCATCGGTATATTTAATATTGCCATTTAATTCAACTTTGCTATTTATAAAACCCAATCGAGGATATATGAAAATCGGGTAATGAACAAGAATTTGTGTAAAATTTTTCCACTTTGTTAAGCTTTTCAAATTATCGGCTCCCATAATTAAAGCGAAATTTCTTTTTGGATATTTTTCGCTCAAATAAGTTAATGTATCAATAGTAAATGATGGTTTCGGCATTTTAAACTCAACATCACAAGCTTTCATTTTAAAAGATTCACTAATTGCAACTTTTACCATTTCGAGTCTATGATAATCGGGTGCTAATGAATGTTTTACCTTAAACGGACTTTGAGGTGAAACTACAAACCACAGCTCATCAATTTCTGTAAACTCAAGCATATAATTTGCTATTGCCAAATGCCCTATATGAATGGGATTAAACGAACCAAAAAATAACCCTGTAAGTTTGTTGTTAATCATTTTTGTTTTTTACAAACATTTATTAATTTTCACAAAATTAAAACAATTATTTTATCACCTTTAAAACATTTACATTTGTTTGATGAATAAAATTGATTTTTCAACATTACCTGTATTTTTAATTGGCTCTGGAAATTTAGCCACTCACTTAAGTATTGCATTAAATAATAAAGGATTACATTTTGAAAGTGTATGGAGCAGAAATATTGAAAATGCAAAAATTTTATCTGAAAAAATTAAAACAAATTACACAAATAACATCTCCGAATTGTTTAAGAAACAAGCCATTTACTTAATTTGTGTACCCGATAACAATATAAATAACGTTGCGAAACAATTAAATTCATCAAACTCAATTTTAATTCACACATCAGCAAGCACAAACATTTCTGTTTTAAAAAAATACAATGCAAATTCCGGAGTATTTTATCCTTTACAAACATTTAGCAAAAATTCTACCCTTGTAAATTTCAAAAATTTGCCAATTTTTATTGAATATTCAAACAGTAATGTTAAAAATCTTTTAACAAATTGGAGTAAATTAATCAATGCCAAGCTTTATAAAGCAAACTCTGAAAAACGTTTATTAATACATGTTGCGGCAATATTTGCAAATAATTTTACTAATCACATGCTTGCAATTTCACAAGAACTTGCAATACAAAACAATATAGATTTCGAATTATTTAAACCCTTAATAAACGAAACCTTTGAAAAAATAAAAAAAATGAACCCGAGCAAAAGTCAAACCGGACCAGCAATTCGCAATGACAAAATAACAATTAAAAAACATTTAAAAGTATTACATAATTCACCCGATTTTGCAAAAATTTATAGCTTTGTAAGCAATAATATAAAAGAAATGCACTATAAAGAAAAATAATTATGGCTAATTACAAAGAAGAACTTACTAATATTAAGGCATTTGCATTTGATGTAGATGGAGTTTTTTCGGGAAATATAACTTTAACCGAATCGGGTGAGCAGCTTAGAACAATGAACATTAAAGATGGTTATGCGGTGCAACTTGCTATAAAAAAAGGGTTTTCAATAGCTATTATTACGGGCAGTTATTCCGAGGGTATTCGCAAAAGGTTCGAAGGACTTGGTGTAAAAGATGTTTTCATGCGCAGCGAACAAAAAATAAATGAATTTCAAAGTTTTTTAACAAAATATTCATTAAAATCTTCTGAAGTTATATATATGGGCGATGATATACCCGATTACGAAGTAATGAAAATTGCAGGAATACCCGTTTGTCCTTCCGATGCTGCTATTGAAATTAAAGAAATATCAAAGTATATTTCTGCAATTAATGGCGGCAATGGCTGTGTTCGTGATATTATTGAGCAAGTTCTTCGTTCGCAGGGCAAATGGATGAATAATGATGCATTTAATTGGTAAATTAAAAAAACATATAACATTCATGCTCAAATAATTTGTGATATTTAATTTATGATATTTGATTTAAAAAACAGAACAAAAAAAATGATTAGCGATTAACGATTTAAAATGAACATAGAACAATAAACCAATGAATATGAATTTATAAATCCGAAACTTGTAGTGAGCGAAGCCGAATTATCAAAAATCATAAGATCCGAAATAATAAAATAAAACCATAAACAAATAAATATGAACGCAATATAAAATATAAACAGATGCAAATGTCAGACTTTTTAAAACTTATTCGATATAAAAATTTATTAATCATTATTTTAACTCAATATTTAATGAGATGGTGTGTTATTGCACCTTTTTTACATACTATTAATCAGGAAATGCAATTTACCGAAGGACTTTTTGCATTGTTAGTTTTAGCAACCGTTTGCATTGCTGCAGCCGGTTATACAATAAACGATTATTTTGATGTAAAAACTGATTTTGCAAACCATCCCGAATCAGTAATTGTAGGCACTAAAATATCCCGTCGTTGGGCAATGACATACAATAATATATTTAATTTTATTGGTGTTGCAATTGGCTTTTGGATATCTTACAAAATTGGGTTATGGAACTTAGGTTTTTTGTTTTTATTTGTTTCGGGTGGATTGTGGTTTTATTCTGCACTTTACAAAAAGCAATTAATTATCGGAAATATAATAGTTGCATTATTTGCAGCACTTGTTCCATTATTAACAGTTATTTACGAAATCCCACTACTAAATAAAGTTATTACTCCTAACCGCCCGCCTATTGAAACTACTGTTGTAAGCATAATGTTTTTATATATTGCAGGATATTCTGTATTTGCTTTTTTAACTACATTAGCCCGTGAAATATTAAAAGATATTGAAGACCTCGAAGGCGATGATATTGCCGGCAGACAGACAATACCTGTTACATGGGGAATAAAAATCTCAAAATCAATTATAATTTCGCTATTAATAATTATAATTATTTTATTATCTGTTATATACATTTACTTTTTTCAAGATATCACTTCATTAATATATATTTCAATTTTTATAGTAATTCCAATTGCATTTTTAATTATTAAACTTATAAAAGCTAATCAAAAGTCTGAATTTAATTATATTAGCAATGGACTAAAAGGCATTATGCTTTTAGGTTTACTTTTTTCACTTCTCCTTTGGTTTATTATTGAATAGTATGTTACAAGATAAAATTTCTAAATTTCGGCTAATTCTTGCTTCGCAATCTCCCCGACGAAAATTATTATTAAAAGGTTTAGACCTTAATTTTGAAGTAATTACTTTTCCCGAAATTGATGAATCAGTTCCAAAAAATATTTTTGCTCAAGATATTGCAATGTTTTTAGCCGAACACAAAGCAAAATCTTATAATGAATTTCTAAATCCATTAACTATTGTTATTACAGCAGATACAATTGTTTGGTTTAATAATAAAGTTTTAAACAAACCTTTAAATAAAGATGAAGCAATTAAAATGCTTATAGAACTTTCGGGCAATATGCACATTGTTTATACAGGTGTTTGTTTAACCACATTAAAAAAGAAAAAAACTTTTTATTCCGAAACAAAAGTCTGGTTTCATAATTTAACCAATGCCGAAATAATTTATTATGTCGAAAAATATAAACCTTATGATAAAGCCGGAGCTTATGGCGCTCAGGAATGGCTCGGCTACGTTGCTATTGAACACATTGAAGGCTCATACTTTAATGTTATGGGATTACCCGTTCAACAACTTTATAATGAATTAGGGAAATTTATTTTATAAAATTCAATACGCTATTAACAAAGTTAGAAGTAAGAAGTGAAAAGCTGAAATAAATAGAAATACATTGAAATAACATAATAACAAATAACTAATGAAAAGTGATAAGTTATAAATGATAAGTTATGAGTGAAAATAAATCAATACCAACAACTTATAATTCATAATTTACTAAATAACATAATAACACAATAACTTAAAAATAGTGAAAAAGACATTACTCTTTATTGCTTCTTTGTTTATACTCATTTCGGTAACAGCCGATGAAGGAATGTGGATTCCTATGCTTATAACAAAGTACAAATTTGCCGACATGCAAAAAAAAGGTTTTCGCCTTACTGCCGAAGATATTTACAGTATTAATCAGGCAAGCATGAAAGATGCAATAGTGCTTTTTGGTAGAGGTTGTACTGGCGAATTAGTTTCTAATGAAGGATTGTTACTAACAAATCATCATTGCGGATATGGCTCTATTCAATCGTATAGCACAATTGAACACGATTATTTAAAAGATGGATTTTGGGCTAAAACAAAAAACGATGAACTCTCTAATCCAAAACTTACCGTAACTTTTTTAATAAGAATGGAAGATGTTTCTCTACAAATTTTGTACAATGTTAATGATAACATGACTCAGGAACAACGTAATTTAATTATCAATAAAAATGCAGATAAACTTAAAAAAGAAAATTCCGAAAACAACAGGTACAACGTTGAAATAAAACCATTTTATTACGGGAACGAATATTATATGTTTATTTATGAAACATTTAAAGATGTCCGATTAGTTGGAGCTCCTCCATCGGCAATTGGAAAATTTGGAGGAGACACAGACAATTGGATGTGGCCCCGACATACCGGCGATTTTAGCGTTTTTAGAATTTATGCAAATAAAGATAATCAACCGGCAAATTATTCTCCTAACAACATTCCTTATAAGCCAAAAAAGTTTTTTCCTATTTCTTTAAAAGGTGTGAATAAAGACGATTTCACAATGGTTTATGGTTTTCCAGGTTCTACTCAGGAATATATCCCATCGTTTGCTGTAAAATTAATTACCGAAGTAGAAAACCCTAACCAAATTAAACTTCGCGAAGCTCGTTTGGAAATTATGAGTACTGACATGAACTCAAGCCAAAAAATCAGAATTCAATATTCTTCAAAATATGCTGGTATAGCTAATTACTGGAAAAAATGGTTAGGCGAAAACCGTGGTTTAAAACGACTAAACGCTATCGAAAAAAAAGAACAATTCGAAAAGAGTTTTCAAACATGGGCAAATAACAATGTACAATTAAAACAAAATTATGGCAATTTGTTAAACGATTATAAAGATGTTTACGAAAAACTAATTCCTGCAACAAAAGTAGAAACATATTTATTTGAAGGAATTATGGCTGATGAAATGATTCGATTTGCAGGAAATTTCAGAGATTATAAAACTTGGAGTATTAACAATGACAGCACTTTAAAACCAATTTTTGAGCTTATTAAAGCTCGTGCAAAAAACATGTACAAGGATTTTAATTTGCCAACAGATAAAAAAATTCTTTGTAAAATGCTTGAAATGTATGTAAATAACATTACACCTGATTATTATCCTGATATACTAAACAAATTGAATAAAAAATATAAAGGCAATTGGGAAGCTTGTGTAAATGATATAGTTAAAAGTTCAAATTTTACTTCCGAAGAAAAAATAAACTTACTTTTAAAGAATATCAAAAAGTCAGGCGTAAAAATTCTGGAAAAAGACCAGCTCTTTATATTGTGGAACGAGTTTGCCAATATGTATAATAACCGGATTTTACCTTCTGCTACAATCTATAACAATGAAGTTGATAGTCTTAACAGAATATACATGAAAGCTCAGATGGAATTTAATTCCGACAAGAATTTTTATCCCGACGCAAATTTAACATTACGGGTTGCTTATGGAAACGTATCAGACTATTCGCCTAAAGATGGGATTTCGTACAATTGGTTTACAACTCTTGACGGTATAATTGAAAAAGATGATTCTGCAATATACGATTACGATGTTCCTTCACACTTAAAAGAACTCTGGCAAAAAAAAGATTATGGAAATTATGCCGAAAACGGAGTAATGAAAGTTTGCTTTATTGCCTCTAATCATACTACCGGAGGCAACAGCGGAAGTCCGGTAATTAATGGCAATGGCGAATTAATAGGAATAAATTTTGACCGCGACTGGGAAGGAACAATGAGCGATATTATGTACGACCCCGCTCAATGCCGTAACATTTCACTCGATATTCGTTACGTGCTCTTTATTATAGATAAATTTGCCGGAGCTAAAAATTTAATAGATGAGATGGCGATTGTTAAATGAATTGATTATATAAAACGCAATATTATAATTGGCAATTAAAGTTCCATTGATTCATTGTTAAATTGCTATACACTGCGTTGCATTGAGTTTGTCGAAATGAGTTTGTCGAAGTGTTAAGCCACTAAGTTGTTATAAAACAAGCATTAATGATATAGCTCATAATTAGAATAACCATTTAACAATGTTAACAATAGAACCATTTAAAGTATAAACATCAAAAATCGGTGTTCTTTACAACTTATATTCCCGAGACTTTCACTTTATATCCTTTATCGGTAAGCATTTGCATTACTTTTTGTCTAAAATCGCCCTGAATCATTATTTCACCATCTTTAACACTACCACCTACCCCACATTTGGTTTTTAATAATTTCCCTATATCTTGAAGGTCGGCTTCGTTGCCAACAAAACCTTTTACAAGTGTAACAGACTTTCCTGCTCTTTGTTTTTTATCTAACGAAACAATTAAATGTTGCTGCTGCGGGGGAAGGGTTTTAATTATTTCGCCCTCATCTTTCAACTTAAAGTTGGGATTTGTGCTATAAACAATTCCTGTTGAGTTTTTATTTTTCATTTACAAACAGAATTTTATAAGGGTATCTCCAAAAACTGTTTCGTCATTCCCCTTCCATACGTCATTCCCGCGAAAGCGAGAATCTCCCGGTAAAGTGGTAATAGAAAAATAGTGCTTCGAATAGAGGATTCCCGCCTGCGCGGGAATGACGAATAAATTTGCGCGGGAATAACGAGTAAATTCAGCATAACGTTTTGTGTAGTTTTATAGATAGTATATTATTCGACTTTCTTTTCTTCGGCTTGTAATACTACATCGCCATTGAATTTATAAACATAAGCAAAAATTTTAAGATTTTTATGAACAAAATCTTTATGTTTTAAACTGTAATAATATGATTTAATAATTGTACCGTTTTTAAGAGTACTATTGCTGTTTAATGTTACACCAAATGCTCCATTTAAACTTCCTCTAAATGCGTGCATATGAATATAATTTGGAACATCATTAGGAGTTACAGCATAATTTACTTGTGGTTTTATTATACTATCTTCTTTAATTCCGCAAAAAAACATTAAAGTATCTGTAACATCCTCCAAAAATGTTAATTTAATATGTGTACAAAACGAACTATCACTGGCATCATAATTATTAATAATTTGAATACCTAATTTAGCTTGGTCGGCAAGCATTGATTGAACAACAGTGGGCCATGAAGCATCATTTATAACAACAGAGTTATTATATTTTGTACGATTAACCATACCATTTGGTAAACCACCATCAGAAATATGAAAAGTTTGGTCAATTTGAGTACCTTCAGGCGTTCTAAAGTCATAAGTATATAATCCGGTGGGGTCAGGTGAAGCGTAATAGTCGCTCACATGCAAGGCAACGCCAACAATAGTATCACCATAAGTATCAATCAAATTTTTTAAAGCTATGTGTGCACGCGGACAATTACCGCATTTATGGCCGGTAAAATCTTCAATTAAAATCTTTTTATATACGTTTGTTAATACAGGAAATTGAGGAACAGGACATTTTGATGTATCAATATTTTCATTTTTAGTGATATAAGGTGGTTTAACTTTATCGCAACTAACAATAGTAAAAACATTAAATATAACAAAAGTTATTATCATCATTAACAATAGATTGCTTCGGCAAAAACTTCGCAATGACGAAAAGATTTTTTGATTTACGAATATGCTTTTAAATAATTTTTTCATGTTCTTTAATTTAAAAACTTGAACTTATTGCTAATATAAATCCATTTGATGCAGGAACATTTCTACATACACCGCCAACACACATTATCCCTTGTCGTTGTTTACCATATCCAATCTGAATACGGTTTCCACCCTTTGCATAAGTTATTGCACCAGTATAGTAATGAATTTGCTTTGATTTGTCTTCGTTTCCATAATTATACTGGTCGGAAATAGAGAAAAACCATTTTGGAGCAATTGAATATTCAACCTGGAGCATTGCCCAGTTTCCTAAATCCTGTTTTGTGAACAATGCAGCCATTTCAATATGTACAGCATTTTGAGCGTTTATTTTATATAGCATATCTGCAATGCCAACATTTGAATAAACTGTAGCATGCCCTTTGCGAAGAACATAAGAATTATAAATTAAGTTCTGATAAATAAAATTACTGCTAAACTTTTTTGAGAATTTTTTATTTATTTCAGCATTAAAATCCTGATAATATAATTCTTTACCAATCTTAAAAAAATCGGATTTATAACCCAATGTTCCTGATGCACCAATAACATTTGTATCAGATGGTGCAGTTTGATTAATATTATTTAAGCGACTAAAATTTAAAGAAATATTTGTACCATATTTTCCGCCTAAAATAGTTTCTTTTTTTAGTTTATACATTATTTCTCCACCTGCACCCATTTCGCCATTGCTTTGAGTTGCATAAGGATAAAAATTTAAGAAAGAATATGTATATGCTTTTGTTAATATTGGCAAATAATTAATATTCAAATCAATTAAACTTGCATTTCTATCAGAACGAAAACTCATATTGTCAATTCGTTTTGCATTTAACAAAATACCAAATCCTTTTTTCGAATAGCTTGTACTAATCAATAACGCTTCGCCATTCTTATATATGTACGAATTATCAGCAGAAGGGTCGTTTATTTTATTTGCATATTCGCTGTTTATATTAAAACCGCCATTAGAAATATTTATTCGTGATGCCCATGCTCCTACATTTTCGGGCAATTTATAAACAGGGTCTTTATCGGCTTGGTATTTACTAACAAAGCTGCCTCCTATAATTATTTGAGTTTTTGCTTCGTTCATTTTAGTAATCAACTCATTAACATTAATTTCTCCATCAACTCCTCGCACAATTCCCTGACCTTGAGCAAAAAATAAACGTTGTTTACCAACTAATGCTTTTACCGATATTCCTTTAAATATTTTATATTTTACTTTAACTCCATCAAAAGCATTATCATAACCAAGTGTTTTTTCCTCATAAGCCCGTAATATTAATCCATTGCCAAATTGTTCGTAAAAACTTCCGGCAGTAATTTCAAGTCCTTCATTGTTATATGTTAAAAAACGATAAGGAATTCCATTTCCGTTGTAACGTGCATTGTAACCAAGTAAAGTATTCATATATGCTTCGTAACGAATGCCTGCTGTAAAACTTCCTTTTGTATAAATTAAATTTGCGTACGAATTTAAAAGTGTTTTTTCGGGAACTTCAGGTGCTCCAATTAAACTATCTTTCTGATAAGTTTGCATATCAACCTGAAAGTTTCCATGCAATTGACCTTCGTTACTTGTTTGAGCCTGTATATTTGTTGATAATAAAATTACAGGAACTACAATTTTTAAATAATTCATTGCATCAAATTATTTGTTATTCTTTGCTCATCTGGCTATTTTCTTAATCATTTTATATAACATATCTCCATCTCCATCGGCATAAGTGGTATGTTGATAAACAACTGTTCCGGTGCTATCTATTAAAAAAGTATGAGGAACATTTATTACATTCATAGCTCTTTTAAAATCGCTATTGGGGTCGAGTAAAACAATATATTCCCATCCTTTACTATTAATAAAAGGTGCTACCCTGTTCATACTTTTTGAATCGTCAATAGAAACAGCGTAAACTTTCACTCCTGTTTCTTTTTGCCAGTCCTCGTAATTTTCATCAATAGCATTAAGTTCCATAACACATGGCTTACACCATGTAGCCCAAAAATCAATAATAATTGGTTTTCCATCGTTTTTAATATCAGATGTATTAAATTTTTTACCATCTAAAGTTGTAACATCAATTGATGGAAGTTTAAAACTATTTGTTTGGGAAAATGTAACATTTGCTACAAGCAAAAAGAAAAAAATTAAATTTAAAATTTTCATATAATTTTTTGAATTAAAGCATTAAAAAAAAGAAATCTTAACCTGAAAACAAACATTATTCCAAATTAAGATTTCCTTTAAACTAAAAATCATGAATTATCTTTCTAATACAATATTACGTGTAACAACATTTTGTTGATTTGTAATTTTTGCGAAATAACTTCCGTTAGCAAGCCCTGAAAGGTTTAATTGCTCATTATTAGAAATTATTGAAGAAGAATAAACAACTTTACCAAGCAAATCAATTATTTCGATATTAAAATTTTCGGCATTGGTAATATACATTGTTCCATTTGATGGGTTAGGATAAATATTTATATCTCGGGAGTTAATTACGTTTTCAACATTGGTTAAATTTGAAAGATTAATATCATCTACAAATGCATTGTTCCCATAACCACTGGTAGCACGAAAACGAACCATTATATTATTGGCGTTTGCATAAGAAGACAAATCAACTGTTTCTTGCCTCCAGTCTCCTGCTACTGGTGCTGTATAGGCAGTAGTTAAAAAGTTTGCGTTAGTAGCAAGAGTAGCTCCCGAATGCATCCATTTTTGCGTCCAGGTAGTACCGCAATTGGTAGAAACATCAACTTCTAATTTATCTGTATATGATGCACTATATCTTCTGTTAGCATCCCAGAATGTTAAGGTAGGATTGCTTATTCCGGTAAAATCAACCAATGGCAATTGAAAATCATCTATACTGCCTGTATTTATATCATAAAAATCAATATACATGGAACCGGCAGCTGTATGTCCTGCAGTTGAACTTCTTGCCCAATTATAACCATCAGCAGAAACATCAACAGCATTAAAGCCTGTTGGAGGAAAAGTTGAACTTGTAAAATCTTGAGTAATAGGGGTTGATGCAGGGGTAGTCATAACTGAAAAAGTTTTGGTAATAATATCATTTGCTGTATTTTCATCTACAATTCCATTTGGAGTATCAGATTGGATTGTTAAAGTATGGTCTCCGTTTGAAATACCTGTAATAGCATTTAATGTTACGGAAGCAGTAGCATACATGGCAAGATTTCCTGTCCAGTTAACTGTTTGAACCGTACCTCCATCTAATTTGACGGTAATAGTACATGAAGTTAAGTTTGTTGTTCCATAGTTTTGAATTACACAAGTAGGAGTAACAGTGCCTACACAATATATAATATTTGGAGTAGTACACGAAAAAGCTTTAACATCATTAACAGTAGTGCTTAAAGGAGCACAATGTGAATTTGCAAAAGTATAATGTTGGGCAGTTGTTAATTGACCGGATTCATAAACGGTATGGTCGGGGCAAACAGTATATACTGTTGGAAAATACGCTATGTCGTAATCAGTTACTACTTGATTACCATTACCAGGTGCACCGTTACAAGTTAAAAACATTGGAAAAGTAGTTCCGGTAGTCCAGTTTCCTTGGGTTGCACCTGCAGAATTACCACAGGAAGAACCTGTCCCTTGTAAACAAGCTAATGTACTTTGGTCTCCTTCAATAAAATATACCATCATGCTTTGGTCAATTGTTCCGGTAGGACCATATTGATTATTCAGACCATCAAGTGCACCGCTGGTGTGATAGCTCCAGCATGGACCGCACCATGTTGCTGAAATATCAATCACAACTTTTTTACCGGCAGCCAAATCAGCATAAAGATGATGTGAGGTACCATTAATATCATTCATTGTCCAGTCTGGTGCAATTACACCATCGGCTAATTGAGCCTTACTAATACTTGTAACAGAAAGTACTGTTATTGCAAGAATTAAACTTTTTAAAATGTTAAATTTTTTCATAGGTAAAACGATTTAGTTTTTTGTCAAATATAAATAAATATTTATTATCTTTGTAAAAATAAAAATATTTTTTCACAAAGAAATTTCTTTTTTTGAAATAATTATAATAAATAACTGATAATTAACTGTCAATATAATGAAAAAAATTTTATTTAGTTTAATTTTTTTATCAATAGGTTTAATAATTAAATCGCAGACACTTGAACTTTATACCTTAAATAATGTTTTATTAGCATATGGAGATACAATTTCTGTAGATAGTTTATCAACTGCTACAGATAGCTTATCTTTTAGCAAAATGTCTGCTGCAGTTAATGTAAAAAATGTGTCAGGTTCATCAAAAAATGTATTTTGCGAAAAACAACCTCAAAGTGTTATTGCCGGAACCGAGAATGCTTTTTGCTGGGGTTCATGTTTTCCTCCAACAACTTATATTTCGCCCAACCCGGTAATTTTAGCATCTGGTGCAAGCTCAGGCTTTACTGGTGATTATTCTCCGAAAAACAAAATTGGAACTTCAATTATCAGATATGTTTTTAAAATTTTACATGGCGATTCAGCATGGATAAATGTGAAATATAATGCCAATTATAGCGGCATTTC
>JAVHRE010000283.1:0-2838 GCA_036171495.1 Bacteroidales bacterium | reverse complement strand
AAGGAAATACACAAAACCATTCCGCACCTTTATGTTTTCGATATATTTAAAATTTGGTATTAAATTTTCATTTAAAATTTTTCCTGTTTCTAATGAAATTTCACAAAGTTTTGAAATGCCATTTACTTTAAATAATGAATAAGCTTTACCTGTAACCTCATCAGCATAAATTTCTTCTTTCCAGCCTTTTAATTTTTGAAATTCAATAGGAATTTGTTTTATCGGATTTCCGTTTTCTTCAAAAAGTTCAATTTTAGATTCAACAAAATTAAAAATAGCTATTTGAGTTTTTAGTTTTACTAAAGGTGCAAAAACAGGAGCGAAAAAGCACATTTCTTCAAACCGCAAATCGGCATCGGTTGGCTGCGAAACGCCCATGCTATAAAAGCGATTGCGGTCGGAAAGCATTCGTAAAGCACGTTCATCGGAAATTACTTTTACTTCTTTTTTTGACGAATCGTTGGCATTAACCATTGAGTATGAAAGAACCTGATTATGTGATGACCATTGCTTTAAAAAATATTTGTTGTTTATAACTGTAATACAAGGATTTAAAATTTTATAAAAAGTATCGGGATTAAGCGGATACAAAAGTTTTATAGTTTGAGCTTCAACAAATATCTGATATGCAAAATCTTTTGAAACCAAATGAACATTTCCAAGACAATCGCGATAAAAATTCCCATCTTTATTTAATGGAGTTCTGAAAAGTGTATCACCATTGTTATTTATCATTATAAGCCAAGGGTTTACAATATCTTTGTAAGAATATGCCAGCAACAAAATATTGTCATTATAAAACTCATAATCAACAACATCGAAAAACTTTTTTTCTACAAGATTTACGATTTTATGAGCAGACACGCTGATTTCGGGCAAACTATCAATTTTTTTTTGTAAATAAATTTTAATCGGCACATTGTTTCTGTATTCGAAAGTTGTTTTTTTATAAACAACGTGCGAAAATTCGAGAATTGTTGGCAATTTGTTTACTTTTATAAAAAAGAAACCATCATTATTAGTTGTAGTTCCATTTTTAGTATTTTTTTCGAGAACATTAACATTATATACAGAATTTCCTGTTTCTTTATCAATTACATGTCCTGATATTACATAACCGTTTTGTGCAAATAAAACATTTTGCAATAAAATTAATACAAATAACAAATTGTAATATTTTAGTATTTTACACATTTCATGTGATTTGTTTTGCCACAGATTACAGAGAGCAATTTGAAAGACCTAACAGGTTTTTGAAACCTGTTAGGTCTATACTAAATAGCAATAGTATATCTGTGGCGAATTCATTTTTTTATTTTTCAATTTGCTTTAATTTTTCGGAAGCTCTTTTAGAGTAAAATCCTTTTGTAGAAATTATTTTTTTCAAACTTACTTTTGCTTCTGAATTTTTATTTAAGTTGATTAATGAAAGCGACTTATACCATCCAGCTTCTTGAGCAAAAATAATTATTTTACTTTCAATAATCGCATCAAAATGTTTGATAGATTTTTGATATAAGCCAAGATTATAATAACATAGTCCACCATAAAAATGTGCATTTTGGTCGTTTGGAAACTGCTGGAGTATTATAATAAAATTTTGCAACGCATCTTTATAATTATTTTCACTTAACATACCCATTGTTTCCGAAAGGAATTGGCTGTAAGGTATAAAATTAGCTTCATCAACATTTATTTTTTTATCATTGTTATAATAACGATTTTCATATTTTGCAGAGAGACTTCCGTTTAAATTAACATCTTGCTTAATTTTATTCCGATAAATTTTCGAATAATCCACAACTTTAAACTCATGCATGTAACTCGTTGACATATTTATAAATGCTGCAATGTTATTACTTAACGAATCAGTATTGTTTTCGTTTTTTATTGAAAGTTGAGAATTATTTATTTTTTCGAGTGGTTTTAACTTTTCAAAATCGCGAATTAATTTCTGATCAGTTTTAGCTTGATTTATCGTAATTTGCTTTATTTCGGGTGGCTCGCTTGCATTTTTAATCTCAAAATTTAAAATATTTATTTTGTGTGTATCAACTTTTGTTACAACATTCTTGGATTTTTGAATTAGAGCATTTGTTATATTAGTTTTTGTTGGAAAAATAAAATATACAATTGCAATTGAAACAATTATAATTACCGTTGTTAACACGTATATATTTTTAAATTCTGCATTAATGTTATTTGTTTTATTTCTTATTGAATTATCTATTCCGTTTAAATCTTTAATTGAATTTGGAAATAAATTATATCCTTTAATTGCTTCGTTTGCAAATTCGTCTTTTTCAGTATTTTCTATAAACGCTGCCTTTTCCTGAACTGACATTTTATTGCCATAGAACTTTATAAAATCCTGCTTTGAAGAAAATGAGTTTTTATGTTTATTGTTATTTTTCATAGTTTTGTGTTTAAACAGTTTCTGATATTTCGTTTACCATTTTGAATATAGCTTTTAACCTGATTATTTGTATAATTCATTATTTCAGCTATTTCGGAGTATGATTTATTTTGCAGATAAAAAAGTTCGATACATGTTTTTTGCTCTTTATCAAGATTATTTATTGCAGAATATATTTCGTCAGTTTTATCATCTTCATAAAATTCATCTGTTTCAACAGGTAATATTTCATTGCTAATTTCATCTGAAAATATTTTCTCGCGAAGTATTTGCCTTTGTTTTGAACGTATTTGAACTAAGCAATAATTTTTCGTAACAGTGTGCAGCCATGCTTTAAAATTTTCAATTTCACTTTTTCTGATTTCAACTATTAATTTTTCAAAAACAGAGAGCACAGCATCTTTTGCATTTTGTTGATTTTT
>JAVHRE010000282.1:0-2845 GCA_036171495.1 Bacteroidales bacterium | reverse complement strand
AACACAGGTCGTTATACACAGTTCGTAAAAACATGACGGTCGTGCTTTAAAAAATGTTTTATTTCAAAGTCAACACAAAATTGTCTACAAGTCAGTAAACACAGGTCGTTATGCATAGTTCTGTAATTATTGGTTACAATACTTTTTTAACTTTTAATACAAATTCCCAATCATCAGGTTCGTAAAATTCGAGATTAAATAAATCGTTTTCTGTATCATAGTCGGGATTCCCATCATCTTCACGATAATCAATTATTTTAATTTCTTCAACCAATAATTTTATTCCGATAAATTTTTTTAATAATTTTGCTTTCGTCTTCTGCCTTTGGTCAATGTAAAGATGTTCGTGAGTATGTTCAAGTTTTATATCATACTTTTTAAGGAATAACTTAATGTCTTTATCAGAAAAACATATTGCAGAATCGAGCATTTGGCTGAAATATAAATTTAAAAACTCATCTCCCTTTTTTATTGGATTAGGATAATTTTCATCAAGGTCTTCTGTTTTAACAACCAAGCCACCAATTATGTTGCCACCGCATTTTTTATAAATTTTATCTTCTTTTATGTTGAAAGTTAAATGGCTGGCTTCGTATATCATAATTTCGTATTCCAGAATGTGAACTTTATTCATATTTATTCAAATTTAATTTTTAGGTAAATCTTTTCCTAACATAAATAATGCACTTTGCAGAGCAAAGACCTTTTCTTCGGCTTTTATTTGCGGAATGTTAATTTGGTTTGCAATTAATTCTAACAACCAATTTGCTTTAATATTACTAATAAAATGCAATTTTCTGTCTGATGAGATATTTGAAAAACGCATTAGTTCGTTTGATGGATTTCGATTATTTTTCGTTCCGTTATCCTTACCTAAGCCGTAACCAAAAATTAATTCTAAGGGAGGTTTATTATTTTTAATTTGTTCTGCATTCTCCTTTTTTTCGGTATAATAGGAGCGGATTAAATAACACATTGTTGCGCCAACTCTTCCATCATACATTATAAAATTATCATTGAATGCAGTATAAATTTTGGTGAAACCCGAATTGATATTTTCCTTGTTTTCAACTAATTCAGAAATTGAAATTTCGATTTTATCAAACAGTTCTTTCATGTTATTTAAAAATATATCAAGAGAATCTTTTTGTTGTAATTTGTTATAATTACTTGAAACAACCCCACCCCATTCCAAAATTTGTTTGCAAATATTTAATAATTCTTCTCTTGAAGTTGAATTTTTAAATTTAAACCTCCAGTCCATAAATCGGTTATAGGTATAGTGGAAACAAGTATCGTCATCCCAATGATATTTATTAATTACATCTTTAAAATTTTCGTAGTTGCAATTATAACTTTTGTGATTATAATTTAACCCTATTTTTAAAAGTTTCTCTTCTCCATTTATAAATGGAATAAGCCATTTAACAAATGCTTTTGTAATTTCTGAATCTATAAAATGTTTTTTTGATAATATTCCATTGCCAAAACTTTTTTGAAAATCTGTTTCCATTGTTTTCAATTTTTAGGAGTTAATATTAGTACCTTTTTAATTTTATTTTCTTCTACTGGAATTTCGGGTTCATCGTTTTCGTCATCATCATCTGGAAGGTATTTTAAAATTACCGTTCCGTCATACATTTTACTGTCTATTATTAAAAATACGGGTTCATCTTCATTAACTCCTGAGCCAAGAGCATATGTTACTCCTTTGGGGTTATGTTTATCAATTTCTATATTTGTCTCAAAATCAAATTGACCATCCATTCCAAAGTCCTCTGGTTCTGTGATGAAAAAGCAACTTTCTAATAATTTCATTGTTGGGCTATTACCGAAAAGATGATTAGCAACAAGAGGATAAAAAGCCTTGTTAAATTCTACTTCCCATTCATTAATTATAGCACAAAATAATTTCCCATTGAATTTATTAAATCCATTTTCGTCAAAGTCGTTCTTATTAAACTTGTATATTTCCTGCATTGTCTGAAATTGTTATTTGTAAAATATTTAAAAGTTCTTTCAATTTTGAAATTTCATGATACTGTATGAAAGTATTGTCATTGTTGGCTGTTTCGTGTTGCCAAGTTGTATGATATGGAATATAAACCGCTTGTCCGCCAATTGCAATAACTGGAAGAATGTCGGATTTCAGAGAATTGCCAACCATTAAAAATTCTTCGGTTTTAATTCCCAAGTGTTTTATTAATTTTTGATATTCCGTTTCTTTTTTGTCGTTCATAATTTCGATGTGATGGAAATGATGAAGCAAACCTGAACTGTTTAATTTTCTTTGCTGGTCCAAATGGTCGCCCTTTGTGGCTACGATAATGCGGTATTTGTGTTTTAGGTTGTTTAATATAAATTCTATGTCGTCAAGCAATTCAATTGGTTTTTCTAATAATGATTTGCCGAGAATAATAATTTTATCAATTGTCTCCGGAGAAACCTTTTTGTCACTAATTCTTAATGCAGTTTCAATCATTGATAGCATAAAACCTTTTGCTCCGTATCCGTAGCGGTCTAAATTGCTAATTTCAGTTTTTAATAATTCTTCTGAAATTTTGTCTGCGGGTAAATAATTGTCAAGGAGCTTACAAAATAATTTTTCAATGTCCTGGTAATACGGCTCGTTTACCCAAAGGGTGTCGTCTGCGTCAAATGCGATAACTTTAATGCGTTCCATAATTTATATTGATATTTAAAAGTGTTCCCCAAAAAGTCGAAATACGACTTCAAAAAATAGAGTGTGGTTTTTTTTCTTTTTTTTCTTTTTTTTTTATAAGCTTACGCCCAACATGTTTATATACGCAAAACCTTGCTCAAATCATTGCAATAAAAAAATCAC
>JAVHRE010000281.1:0-2852 GCA_036171495.1 Bacteroidales bacterium | reverse complement strand
ACCAATATACCGTTCCTAACGGAACTAAAAAATCTAACCCTTAATTCGCATTAATTATAAATTGTTATAAAAAAGTCAGGAGTTTACAACTGATACAAAATATTTTACAAATTGTTTGGAAATATTAATTAATCGTTTTAAATTTCACAAAATTTTAATACAAAGTTTATGAAAAAACTTTTATACTTTATTTTAATGCTCACCTTTTTTGGCTTTAACGCAAATGCACAATCATGTGCTCCCGGTGGCTGTTCAATTGCAGATACTAATTCTACAGGTCAGTACCCGTCCGCAACGTTTTCTACTACTTCATCTACATGGACAACTGTTAGCGCTTACATGAATGCAGGTAACTGGACTTTGTTTAATGTAACATCGGGTGAAATTTATGAGTGGACTTACTGTAGTAATTTTGGAGGAAGCCAGGGATGGGATGCAGAACTAACTTTGTTTAATAATTCTTCCGGTGCTACACTTTGCTATGCCAATAATTGTGGAATAACAGGTTGCGTTAATTCGCCTTATATTAGATGGACGGCTACATATACCGGCAAAGTAAAACTTTTAACCACCGTTTCCGGCTGCACAACTAATACAGGATCTCCTTATGCAACTTTAGTTTGGAGAGATGTTAGTGGAACTGCAAGCACTACAATACTTGGTATTGATGTTTCTCACTACCAGACTATCACCTCATGGTCTCAAATCAAAGCATCGGGTATTGTATTTGCATGGGCTAAATCAACTGAAGGTACAACATATACCGACCCTGATTTTGTAAACAGCATAACAAATGGTGAAAGTGCCGGAGTGAAAATGGGTGTTTATCACTTTGCTCGTCCCGATAATAACACAGCCGCTGCAGAAGCAAGTCATTTTTTAAGTGTGGCTGGTTCATATATTACATCATGCGAACTGCTCCCCTGTCTTGATTTCGAAACAACAGGTAGTCTAACAGGCACTCAATTAACAACGTGGGCTGAGGCTTGGATGACTGCCGTTGAAACTGCAACAGGAATTACTCCTATTCTTTATACCGACGGTTCTATTGCATCCTCCCTTGGAAGTTCTATAAACGCATATCCACTTTGGATTGCAGACCCTGACGGCAGTTCAACTCTTCCACCTACTAATATTGGTGTATGGACTAATTGGGCTTTCAAACAATACTCATGGACTGGCACTATTCCGGGAATAAGTGGCACTAGTGATGTGGATTTAGATGTTTTTAACGGGAATATAACTACATTTAATAATTTAATAGGATGTACTACAGGTATTTCAGAAAAAATTTCAGATAATAATTTTATAATATACCCTAACCCTGCCAATGATAATATTACTATTGAAAACGCATCTTTAAATAATAATCAAGCTGAAATGATTTCAATATATAATATGCAAGGGCAATTACTTTTGCAACAACTAATACAACAACAAAAAATAGAAATTAATATTTCAGGTTTTACAAACGGGATGTATATAGTAAGAGTAAAGACAGAAAAAGGTGTTGAAGTTAAAAAGTTTGTGAAGGAATAAAACAAGTGAAAAGTTGAAAGTTGAAAGTTAAAAGTGAAGAATAATTGGTCATTAGTTCAACAATTCGACAATTAAAAAATTCAACAGATGAAAAAAGTTTTTTTTATTTATTTAGTCTTAATTTTATTTGCGACAAAAGAGCTTTATTCCCAAGTTGCAATAGGTAAACAAGAAGTTGATAAAAAACAAGAAGAAAAGGTTGTATTAAAACCTCCTACTTATGACAGCACTAAAACTCTTGAAGAACAATATAAATTGGAAAACCAATATCAATTTATTGGATTGCAATTATTTTTACCGCCTGTTATAAATCCCGAAGCAGGACCCATTGTTTTTTCAAAAGATGGTAAAGGATTCGAAAAGGGAAATAAATACTATACAATTATTGATATTCTGCAAGGAGATTTTACCAAGCAGTTAATACAAAAAAATGCTATTAATCAATGTGGTTACAGGTATAAAGACCTTAATTCTTTGAAATGGAAAGACATGATAATTTATGTGGTTTTTGTCTTAAAGAATAACGATAAAAAAGATTCTCTTAATAATGCTCCACTGTACTGGGTGGTATGCGAGAGCAAGAAACCTCCCTATAGCTACAGCTATTTCAATGCTTTTATTGCAGTTCCTTATTTTGAGAAACAAAAGCAATTATTTCAAAATCAAGATGTAATTAATCTTAGTGATAAAAGTAAATGGTTTTGCAAAGAAGTTACTTTATTAAAAAGCAGGGATAATGACAATCAAGACAGTACGTATGATATATTTTGTTTGTTAACAAATAACAAGAGTGAACAAATGCAACTAAGACCACCCTCGGAAAAATTCGGCAGAAGTTTTATTACTGAGAAAGAATATATCAGATTAGACCATGCCGATAGGAATCAAAAAGAACAATTTTTTAAAACAGAAAATGATAAAAAGGAAAAATATAAATTAGAATGTACAAGCAGATTCGGACAACATAAAGGAGAATTAATTGCTCAAAATAAAATAGAAATTGGAATGACAACTGAAATGTGCAAAGTTGCTTGGGGAACACCTTGGGATAGTTCTAAAACAACAACTTCATCAGTAACAAAAGAGATTTGGTTTTATAATTGGAAATACAATCTTCGCTTTGAAAAGGGGATATTAGTTAAGATAGAACATTAATAAGAAATGCAAAGATGTTCTTGTAAACTTCCCTGAAATTCGTTAATTTAAAAATAGACATCAAATTTGCAAAAATTTTACAAATGATATAAGATAAAAAATCCTAAAATGAACTACCCCGAGGCAGAGCCTCGAGGTATCTAAAAAAAATAACAAAA
>JAVHRE010000280.1:0-2886 GCA_036171495.1 Bacteroidales bacterium | reverse complement strand
AGAAATCAGTTGATCGTCTATTTTTATCATTTGAAAACTTGTTTTTTGAGTCCACCCCGAAAAGTCCAAAAAATATTTTCCAGCGATTTTTTGCCCTTGATCCCTGAAGGGAAATCGCTGAAAATCAGTGTGCCTTTAAAGTCCCCTTTAGGGGATTTAGGGGTTAAAAGACTTTTCGGAGTGGACTCTTTTTTAATTCACAAAAATAAATATTATTTCATTTATAAAGCAGCAAAATACAATGCTATAAAAAATCGTTCATATTTAATGATAGAATTTTATGCTTGATTTTAAAGTATGTATTATTATTTTATACTTTTGGAAAGTTAAATTTTGGTAGATGAGATATTTGTTAATTCCTATATTGATTTTTTTAATTTGTTTTACTTCATATTCTCAAACAGAGACATATCAAGGAAAGCCGGTTAATGCTACTGATGGTAGTAATTTAAAACAGGGGGCATGGGTAAAATTTATAGCAGGAGATAAAACAAAAGTTTCGGAAGAAGGCATTTATAAAGATGGAAAAAAAGAAGGTATTTGGAAAGAATATTATAAAAACGGCAATTTAAAAAGCGAAATTACTTTCACAAATAATAAACCTGACGGGTATGCTAAACTATATTATGAAAATGGCAAACTTTCAGAAGAGGGCAATTGGAAAGGCACAAAATGGATAGGGAATTACAAATATTATCACGAAAACGGTAAACCAAAATATGAGTTTGTCTTTACCAATGATGGCAAGCGTAGCGGAAAACAAAAATATTATCATGAAAATGGGAAAATTGCAATTGAAGGTGATTGGAAAGACGGTAAAGAAGCCGGTTTAATTAAAGAATACTATCCAGATGGGTCAATAAAATCGGAAAAAAATTTTGCAGATGGCAAACTTGATGAAGCTACAGTAAAAAATTATGCACAAAATGAAACCCATGAAAAAGCAGATAATAAAAAAACTGTTGAGAACACTACCGAAGTAAAAACAGATATTAAAAAGAATAATAACAACGATGTTAAAGTTATTACAAATCCAACAAACCCTTCAGAATACAAAGTATATTTATCGGCACTTGTAAAAAAATATCCGGAAGGTGTTACAACGGAAAACACAATGGAGGGGAAAGATGTTGTTACACGTGTTATTGTAATTCGGAATGGAAACGCTAATGAATATAAGAAAAAAACCACGTCATGGGGTCAAACTTTCTATACAAAAAATGGTCAGAGTATTTCAGTTTCCATCTTTCAGCTTGAGACAAAACCGTAGGATTTTTTAATTGTTACGGGGTTTTCTTCAGAAAAAACACACTTGCCAATGCAACAAACGAAAAAAGAATAATTAGGACACCGGTGATTTTATTCATCCACCAAATTCTTTTTAAACGGAATTTATGCCTAAACATATTCACAATACCCGTTAGTAAAGTCCACCAAAGAAGGGCTCCCATAAAAACGCCGCAAATTAAAAGCAGTAGAGATTTGAAATCTGCATTTCCTTCAATAATACCAAAACCTGCAAACACAGCTCCAAAAAGCAGTAATGTGAGAGGATTGGAAATTGTAAGTAATAAAATGGAAAGATAGTCTGCAAGTATATTTTGCTTTTTTTGCCCTTCTCGTCTTAATTGTATTGCCGGATTGGTTCTGAAAATTTTTAACCCTAAATAAAAACAAATGATAGCTCCACCAATTCTTAAATAAAACTGCTGATTTACAATAAAATTTGAAATAAAAGTTAGCCCAAAGCCTGCAATAATCGCATAAATTGTGTCAGCTGTAGCAGCACCCATGCCTGAAACAAAACCTGCCATTCTTCCTTTACTGATAGTTTTTTGAATACACAAAACACCAATCGGACCAAGTGGCATTGATGCTGCAAAGCCCACTAATATCCCATTTAAGAGGTATTTTAAATATATTAAAACTTCCTGAATCATTGTTTTTCCCGGAAAAGCAATATTAATACCAATTTTACTTGGTTGTATGTAAACTTACAAATTTATACTTTTGAGCGAAAAATAAAAATATTTTATACTGATATGAAATACCCAGATCCCCAATTTATAAAAAGTTTCCTTAACGAAAAATATGAAAAATATAATACTCCTGTATTTATTGAAACTGATCCTGTGCAAATTCCTCATATGTTTACAAGGCTTGAAGATATTGAAATTTCAGCCTTTCTGACAGCTACAATAGCCTGGGGAAAACGTGAAATGATAATTAAAAATGCGAAGCAGCTTTGTCTCTTTATGGATGATGCACCATATGATTTTATCATTAATGCTGTTCCTAAAGATTTTGAAAGATTTAGAAAATTTAAACATCGGACATTTAATGGAGATGATTGTGTGTTTTTCTTAAAAGCTTTGCAAAGAATATACAGAATGCATAAAAATTTGAAAAGCACATTTGAACCATTATATATTAAGAACCAAAATATTGAAGACAGTATCTCTGATTTTAGAAGTGTCTTTTTTCAAACACAGCATTTACAACGTTCTGAAAAGCATTTCTCGAATATTGTTAAAAATTCAGCGGCTAAACGCATAAATCTCTTTTTGCGATGGATGGTGCGAAAAGATAAAAGTAAAATCGATTTTGGTTTGTGGGAGAAAATTCCTGCTTCTGCCTTATACTTGCCCCTTGATGTACATACGGGTAATGTGACTCGTAAACTTGGTTTGCTACAGCGGAAACAAAACGACTGGAAAGCTGTACAAGAAGTAACAGCCTATCTAAAAATTTTGGATGCAAATGATCCTGTAAAGTATGATTATGCTTTGTTTGGACTAGGTATATTCGAGAAATTTTAATTAGTGTCAGATAAGAAAACGCCAATAATTTCGTTACTCTGTTTTGAAAACAGTCATTTACAAAAGT
>JAVHRE010000279.1:0-2892 GCA_036171495.1 Bacteroidales bacterium | reverse complement strand
ATTTTTCAACGCCATAAATGGCGTTGCTAATTATTTTGCGTAACATCAGTTATAAGTAATTCCATAGTTTTAAATAAGTTTTTAAATGTTAAAAAGCCCGATAACGAAAGTTACGGGCTTTTTAATTGCAAATTAGTTTGTAATGCAAATCAAGAGTTGATTTTTTTTAGTTCCGTTAGTGTCAAGTTTCACAAGTTTGTTTATTTTTGACTTAAATTAAAATGATTTAAAACAACTAATATTAAATTGTCTAATGATTAAAACTCCTTTTGCAAACAAATTATTTGTTATAAAACTTTTAACAACGACTACAATTATTTTAAGTTTTTTCTTTCAATCTTTTTCACAGGAAAAACCTGATAGTTTGTTCCATAAGAAATTTATAAAACTTGATTTATTGCCATTATATTACGACTTTTTTGACAACCGGGTTCAAATAAGAATTGGTGCTGAATACGAACGATATATTTTTAAAAAATCATCTGCAGCATGTTATTTGGATATTGGGCTTTATGATAAATATAAATTCATAAAATATTACGACTTTTTCAACCAACAACAAGGAATGTATTCTATTCAACAGAATGTTTCAATAATTGGATTTCATCTAATTCCCAGCTACAATTACTATTTCTATAATTCAAAGAAAAAAACCAATAGAAGATTTTTTTCAGGGGCTGTTATAGATTTTGGTTATTATCATAAAAAATTAGCGTATTACAATTCTAAAACTTTAGACAGCTATTCTGACAGTTATAATCAAAAAAAATTAGGCGTTGGATTAAGTCTGGGCTATAAAAATCAGTATGGTAAACATGTTTTTATTGAGATAAAAACATCGTTATTAACTAAAATATTTAATTATGTGTCTGAAGATGACCGAATTTTAATTAAATCGTTAGATGCTCAATGGACAAGTTCTAATTATAATTTTTGGTGGATTACTAATTTAAAAATAGGTTATGTTTTTTAAAAGATATTCCACACTACTTTTAATTGTACTATTCATAATGTTATTATTTGTTAAATGTAAGAGAGAGAATGTTTCAGATGACACATATTTCGGAAGTAAAGTAATGATTTTAGGTCATCGTGGAATGGGTACAAACTATAAAATGCCTTGGAATACTATTCAATCTGTAACTCCTGCAATAGGAATTGGTGCAGATGGTTGCGAATTAGATGTTCAATTAACAAAAGATACTGTTTTGGTTTTTTTTCACGACCGTTTACTAAACCCTGGAACAAACTGTTTTGGAAGAATTTATGAAGCAAACTGGAATGAGATTAAAAAATGTGAATATTTTTCATTGCAAAACAACGTGTACATAAATTCTGTTGATGAATTGTTCAGTAAAATTCCAAACATTAATAATTATTACTTTTCATTTGATTGCGGGAAGGTAGATACTGAAGCTGTTGATTTAGAATTGTATATGAATCAATATCTTAGAGCGGTTAAAAATGTTTGCGAAAAATATAATATGAGTAAGAATGTTTTTATTGAAGCTGATTACCCATTACTAAAAAAAGCGCAAGAAATAGGTTTAACTAACAAATTGTTTCTATACACAACAATTGACACACAAGATATAGAAAACACTTACAATAATTCTTTTTTTGGAATTTCTACAGGATTTGATGATATAAAAACTAATACCGACGAAGCTCACAATAAAGGATTATACGTTATGTGTTGGTCGCCAAACAATTACTACGAAAACAAAACTGCTTTAAATAAAAAAGTGGACATTATTCAAACAAATGATCCTATATCAATATTAAAACTATTAAATCGTTATAACTACGAGTATATTATTCCATAATTGCTAAATATGATTTCTACAATACAAAAATATTCAATTTATATTACTTCTATTTGCACGATGTTATTGTTTCAACATTGCGAAAAGAAAAACAATAACGATGATACATATTTTGGAAGTAAAATAATGATTTTGGGTCATAGAGGAATGGGTGATTATTTTAAAAAACCAGGCGATACTTACGAATCAATTTTACCTGCGATAAATGTTGGAGTTGATGGTTGCGAAATTGATGTCCAAATAACAAAGGACACTATTTTAATACTTTTGCACGATTTAACACTCAACCCATCTACAACATGTTACGGAAAACCTTATAATGCAACATGGAACGAAATCCAATCTTGTAAATATTATTCATTTCAAAATAATGTTTTTGTAAGTTCTGCCGATGAAGTTTTTAGCCAAATACCAAATATTACAAATTATTATTTTTCATTCGACAGTCAAATCCAAGACGATGTAGCTGACCCGGAATTATACAAAAATCAACTTTTAAGAGCTATTAAAAGAATTTGCGAAAAATATGCTATGAGCAATAATGTTTTTATTGAAGGTAATGCAAAATATTTAAGAAGAGCCAGAGAATTGGGATTAACAAACAAGTTTTTTTTGACCGGAGTTGTAAGTCGGGCAAACATTGATACATGTGTAAATAATTCATTTTTTGGTATTTGCACACAAATGGAGAATTTTGAAATTGGTGCTGACAGTGCACACATTAAAGGGTTATATATTATGTCTTATACTCCTAACAATTATTACTCAAATGTTATAGCAATAAAAAAGAAAATTGACATTTTGCAAACAGACGACCCCATTTCAATTCTGAAACTCTTTAATCGGTTTAATTATGAATATGTAATACCATAATTTAGTTTGTTATATTTTAATTCCTAATACCGTTATATCATCAACCTGCTCGCCATTTCCAATCCATTCTTTTATACTTGTTTCTAATATTTCTTTTTGTTCGGGCATTGGCAATTTACAATTTACAATTAACAATTCTTTAAATTGTTTGTACATAAACTTTTTACCATTTGAACCGCCAAACTGGTCGGCA
>JAVHRE010000278.1:0-2902 GCA_036171495.1 Bacteroidales bacterium | reverse complement strand
ATATTTTATTATTCTTCTATTTCAATCATTTTAAATGGAACTTTTATAATTGATTGGTAATCTTCACCAGCTTCAAGCATATCTTCATCATCTTCTTCGTAATACCAATTAATTACAATATTGCTGCCTGCTTTTGATATATTTTCGAGTTTTTTGAAAATATCAAGAATACATTTAGATGAACTTGTATTGAAATATTCTAACTGTATGTTAACCAAAGTATTTGCAAGTGGAGCGGTTGCATAAGTTTCTAACCATTCAACCAAAGGTCTATAAAATTCAATTGAATTTTCAGGAATTGATCTTCCTTTAATTTCTATTTTACCAGCCACAACATCAAAATTTATGCTTGGTGTTTTAGGTGTTCCTTCGATAACTATTGAATCCATAATATTTTTTTTTAGTGGTTAAAGATACGCTAAATAATTTTAATTTTCAAAATGTAAAATTAAATATTTTTATTTATTTAAAAAATTTATTTTATATTGTTTATCTATAATACGTGAAAGAGCAATAACATCAATACATTCTCTACCTTTTTTGTAAAATTAAACATCATTTATTTTTTATAAATATTCGAATTTCCGTCCCGAAATTTGAGCAATATCTACTTTTATTACGTTAATGTTGTTTATTGATGGAGCAGAAAAATTAAAACTTAAATTTGAATAATTTTTCATTAAAGTTTTAAGTCCTTCAATTTTAAGGCCGTAATCTGTTATAAATTGTGCTTTACCATAAATTAAAACACTTTTATAACGCATTCGCCAACTACAAGCCACTTCAGTATCGCGGGCAAACAATTCGTGAAAAGCATCAAACTCTATACAAACATTTTTATTTTTATTTAAAATATCTATTTTTCGACCTTCCTTTGCACAATGTAAAAAAATTGCTTTGCCATCGAAACCAAAACAAAATGCTAAAACATAAGGCTGAGCATTATCTACAAATCCTACATGGCAAACTTTACAATTATTTATTATTTCAAATAATTCGGTTTCAAGTGTTATTTCTTTAATAGCCCTATCTCGCTGATACATTATTGCTTAAATCAATTAATTCAAATTATTCTCTCTCAATATTTTTATAGCTACTTCAAGAATTGTAGTATCATCTAACATTACTATTCCGCCATCGGGTCCTTGTTCTGTATGAAACCCAACTACTTCGCCATTTTCATAATTTGTTCCGCCAAAATAATTACGCACAGTTTCGAGGCTTATATTTAATGTATCGGCAATAATTTGCATACTGCCATCGGGCAATTTATCTTTAATTCTTCGTAACTCATTAAAAGTAATTGTTTTCACATTTATTAAATTTAAATAAATACTTATAATATTATCAACAAAAGTAATAAATATTATGTTATACCAAAAACGTGCTCAAATTGCACATAAATAGGTATATGGTGTAAAGATATTGGATTTGTGCACCTTATACCCTGATATCCTATACCTCTATACCTTTTTAAAATGTAAAAATTTAAGCCGTTTAAAGTATAGTTCCAAAAAACCAAAGTTCAGACTTTATTATTTTACAACGACAATTTTAATTGTTTTTGCATAATCATCTGTTGTAAGTTTACAGTAATAAATTCCCGATTGTAAATTAATGTCAGATAATGAAATATTGTAAGTCCCTTTGTTTATTGTTTTATCTGGTATTAATACAGAAACAACTTGCCCAATAGAGTTTAGCAAAGTTAAATTTACATTAGAGTTTTTTATAATGTTAAAAGATATTTGCGATTCGCTGTTTGAAGGATTTGGATAAGCAGTTAAATATTGAATATCATTATTCATTTGAGGTAAATTTAAAGGCATATTCATTGGCGGAAATATTATAAAATCTACCCAGGCTGCATCCAGCCCTGAATCTACATAACCATCCTTTACATAAGACCATTTTAATGTATGAGTACCGGTAGTCATATAATAAGCATTACGGCTCCAGTTGACCTCACCACTCCACTGGTCTAATAGAATGTTATCTATATAAAATTTTAGAAAATCCCAAGTATCTTCGCTCGAAACCTTTTTATAAAAGGAAAGAGTATCAGCAGAAATAACATTTATCTGAATATTCAAGTCGGAAGTAGAACTGGCGATATTATAATTACCAGAACGGGCAGTATAATTACCCTCATAAATATTTCCACTGTTTATAATTGTCCATGGATAGATGCCATTGTTATTCCATGGAAATTCGGTAAAAGTATTAGATTCAAAGTCTTCAACTTTTATTCCAACTGGTAATGTAAAAAATTTTGTAGCAGTGTATCCCGAAGCATTCACATTGTAAGTAAATGATGATGCGTAAACACCGGTTTGCGCACCTGCATCAACATTAACATTGAACGATGCTATAACATTACTGCTTGCAGCAATTGTTCCCAGCCCAACGTTATTAACAGGCACTGTAACCAAACCACTATTAACTATTAATGTGCCATTTGCAATTGGTGAAATTGCATGACCATTATTTAAAGTTGTAATATTTATTGTTGCAGTTTCTCCCGGGTCAAGTCTTCCATTGCCATTTCCAAAAGCAGCATCATCAACAGTAATAGTTGTGGCTTGCAAAACAGGAGCATTTAATAATATATTGAAGTTTGTTTGCCATGTGCCTAAACCTCCATCAGAAGCTGTTACTGTGAATTGTGCTGATTGTTGGTCGGTAATAACATTCGCAACATTAAAAGCAAATGCGTTATTTTGTGTTGCACTTGAGTTTGCATTAATAGTTCCATAATTTTCTGTGCTATCTGTTATAGTAATGTTCGGATTGGTTGTACTTAATATTGCAGTAATGCTTGTTGCATTTTGACTGCCAACATTTTTTAATGTCATGTCTAAATTTACATTTTCGCTGTATTCAACATTACCATTTACACTTA
>JAVHRE010000277.1:0-14334 GCA_036171495.1 Bacteroidales bacterium | reverse complement strand
AATGAGTCAATTTATGTATCAGGAAGCTAGCTCGGATTTTGGGTACCATGAAGCTGGTTCGGAAGGGGATGGAAGTTCTTGGGCAGGTTCATCAGTTAGTGCAAGTATCGCAACTCCTGCAGGTGGTTATTCACTTGAAGGTGGGTATATTTTGTCAAAAAATGGGAAAAAAGGAACTCAATTTATTACACATGGTCCTTCGTACGGACTACAAGTTTCAGCTAGTTATAATTTTATCTATATTAATAATATGAACAATTTAGATGATTTTAAAGGGAAAGGGGCTGTATTAGAAATAAATTGGGGTATGGGTAATTTTAGTCTATTTGGCAATACTTCTCCAAATTATCCAGAAAATGACCTTTTTACAAAATATTGGGGCTTTGAGATTGGAATAGGTCCTTCATTTGGTAAAAAAAGTTTTGGTGGGTCACCTTCTACAACAACTTCATTTGTAAATTGGATCCCTGATTTATCAGTTAAAAAATATTGGTGGGGTTATAGATAAAAAATTATACATTATGAGCTATTTTAAATTGATTTTTATTATATTGATCATTTTAGGAATTATAAATACTTCTTTATCATCTTATATAACTTACATACTTAAAAAAAATGGTTTTGATGCATCTTATTCTAATATTGGTTATTTTAAGGAATTAAGGGATTTCTACTCTTTATCGAAAAGAGAAAAAAGGTATAAAAAAATATTTTTTCTTGATATTATTTTTACAGTTCTTTTAATATTAGCTTTTTTATCAATAGTAATTTATGCCATTTACTCATAAAGCGAACCATTATACAAATATTAACATGAATGGCAGGCTATACGACCCGTTATTAGGCAGAATGCTCTCACCCGACCCAAATATACAAGACCCCGCAAACAGCCAAAATTTTAACAGGTACAGCTATGCTTTAAATAACCCAATGGTTTATACCGACCCGAGTGGGTATTATATTGGTGGTGGTAGCAACAGTTATTTTATTGACGGGCAGGAGGTTTCTGACAGAGAGTTTAATGCATACATGCATGGTTTATATGGTTCCGACTCGTATTCGATAGAAGGATACGGAGATGTTTATGATAAATATATATTTAATCTGCTTGATGTGGAAAGAAAAATTGCTTTGCTCCAATTTTTAAAGGATAATGAGAATTATAAACCTTGGGTTTGGAAAGATAAACCACATGGTTCTAAAATAGAAATTGAACCTGCAACATTCACTTGGTATGGTGAAAGCTATACTTATGGTAAAGGAGCTACTTCCTATGTTAGTTTTACTGATAATTCGCAAACTACAGATTATGAAAACGAAACTTTTAATGCAAACACATATATGCACCAAGAAGCTAGCTCGGATTTTGGGTACCATGAAGCTAACTCGGGAGAAAATGAGAACCATGAGTTTGAACAAAAAATAACAATGGCAACAAGTCCATTTGCTCTTATTGGAGAAGCTGCGAAAATGACTTATAATGAAATGTCTAAAGCAGATCAATTATTAAAAACATCCAAATATTTAAAGTACATAGGAAATATAAAATATGTGGGTATAGCAGGGGAATTAGTGAATACTGGAAAATCAATAATTGATTTTAGAAATTCACCTACTTGGGGTAATGCTGCAAGAGTTAATAATGCGGTTGGAACTATGTGCCTTAATAGAATTCCTTATGGTGGTCCAATAATTTCAATAATTTGGGGTGCAATAGATGTATCAGGCGGATTTAACGATGTTTATAATTATTTAGATGAGCAACAAAAATTGTATAATAAAAAATAAAGATGAAAATATATAAATTTTTTGAACTTATATTTTATCAGCTAACTAAAGTAAAATGGAATTATACAGAAACAAAAGAATGGAATATCTTTTTTTCATCATGTATTCTAACTTTATTAATCTGGGCAAATTTATTTTCTATCGATCTGATATTATTAAAATTACTAAAACCACCCTTAATTATAGGTGAGTTGTTATATTTAACAATACTTACTCTAATAATGCTTATTATATTTTTTGTGTTTGGAAGATATAGTAGGTATAAAAAAATTATTGTAAAGTATCAGGATGGTAATAATAAGAAAAACAAGCATATATTTATTTTATATTTAATTATAACAATAATATTTGTAGTTATTGGGGTAATGTGTCGGTTAAGTATGCCCACTAACCTTGCTGATGCAGGTTTATAATTAGTTTCTACCATAACTTTGCAATATGTTATCGCCCGACCCTATTGTTCAAAACCCTAGCCCTTTCCGCTGGAAAATCAAAATAAAATATCCCAATATTGGTAAGTTGCTATCAATAAGTTAAATGCGATTTTGTTAAAAAATGACATTTTTTTCTATAATAATAAAACAGGATTTAAGCAATAAAGGAACACTTTCAAAGGTGATTTCGCCTAACGAAACTGTTTTGTACACTTACGATAATTTCGGAAGAGTAGTTAAAACAACAAAAAAAATACAGGGATTGGATTTTGTTTCCGATTATACATATAATAATTTAAGTCAGTTAGATATAGAAACTTATCCAACTAATCCGTTAAATCCTACACAACGTTTTGCTATTCAAAATATTTATGATAACTTGGGCTTTATAAAAGAAGTAAAAAACATGGCTGATAATCAAACTATCTGGTATGTGCCTGAAGACGCATACAACAGCAAAGGACAGCTAAATGAATTAACTCTTGGTAATGGTTTATCTACATATTACGATTATAACTTTTTTGGTTTTTTAAATTCTATTAAAACAGGAACAACACAAACAACCGGTTTAGTTCAAAATTATTCTTATACATTCGATACCGACTGGGGCAGACCAATTACACGCACAAATGCTTTTGGTATAGACGAAACTCATCCTTTAACCGAAACTTTTGGTTACGACACAGATGGAAAAAAACTTAACCGTTTAAATACTGTAACAGTTACCGAAAATCCATTAAAAAACCTGTCTGTTAATTATGCATTAAATGGAAACATTAGTTCAACAGCTCAACTTGGTGCATATCATTATGTCGACCCGCTACATTGTGCCGTTACAGGCATTGATAATTCAAACAATATTGTTTCTTCCGACCAACAGGTAATAGATTATACTGCATTTAATAAAGTAAACTATATAAAAGAAAAGCCAATGCCGGGTAGTAGCACATTGTACGAAAAGGAACTTTATTTTACTTATGGAGCCGACAACCAACGTGTAAAAACAGATTACAAAAATAATCAGATTATAGAAAAAACAAAATATTTTGCAGGTAACTACGAAAAAGACTCAACTGCACAAGGCATACGAGAGTTGCATTACATTGCCGGACCAATGGGCTTGGCAGCCATATATGTAAAACAAGGCGGCAATGATACAATGTACTATACCCACACCGACCATTTAGGAAGTATTACCGAAATAACCGACAACACAGGCGTGTTGTTACAACGCATACAATACAATGCCTGGGGCAACAGAGAATTGTTGGTTAGTTACACAGGAAACAACGCTTTTTTATTCGACCGTGGTTATACCGGTCACGAACACATAGACCAGTTTAATTTAATAAACATGAATGGCAGGTTATACGACCCTGTATTAGGCAGAATGTTATCGCCCGACCCTATTGTTCAAAACCCTGCCAACAGCCAAAACTTTAACCGCTATTCCTATTGCTTAAACAACCCGATGATGTTTACCGACCCAAGTGGATATGGTTACAACGGCAGCGGTGGTTCGGGGTTTATTTCCTTATTCTTGTTAAATCTAAAATACCATTAATAAAAGTTAGTGGATGAGGCGGATTTCCAGGTACATATAAATCAATAGGGTGTTTTTCTAAAAAACTGCGATTAAGTGCTTTGCTATTAGTAAATATTCCACTGCTAATGGCATCAGTTCCAACTAAAACTATGATTTTTGGAGAGGGAACGGCATCGTAACAAATTTGCAATGGTTCTGCCATGTTTTCAGAAATTGGTCCTGTAATAACAATACCATCGGCATGACGGGGAGATGCAACAAAATCAATTCCAAAACGACTCATATCAAACTGCACGTTGTTAGAAGCGTTAAGTTCCCACTCGCAACTGCTATCGCCGGCTGCACAAACCTGACGCAACTTTAAAGAGTTTTTAAAAACTCTGTGAATTTCTTTTCTAACCACGTCTGGATTTACTGCTATTTGTTGAAAATCACCTTCTTTAATAATTAAATTTTCACGAACGTTTGTAGCAAGTTTATAATCTTTAGTGAATTGTATTTTGTTAGGAAACATTCCGGAACATTCGCCACAAAATGCACATTTGCCCAAATCAATACTTACAGGGTTTGCCGATATCGCATTTGTTGGACAAATATTTTGCAATTCTGTTTCGTCAACTTTTTCTGTACTTATTGTTGGGCGTCCTCTGAAAATTCCGGGAATTTTTGCATTTCTGACATCGGGTATATATTGTTTTCCCTGATGGTATAATATTTTTACTATGTTAAACATGTTTCTTTTATTTTATAAATCATGTCCGCAATATGATAAATTGAAACTTTTGTTGCAAATTGGAAAATCGGAAATGTCGTTATTTCTGACAGCCAAAGTTAAAGCCAACCAATTATGAAACGAAGGGTCTTTAATTTTATAAATTAACAATTCGCCTTTTGAGTTGGTAATTGCACAATGACAAATTTCGCCACGCCACCCTTCTACTAATGAAATCGCAAATGAATTTGGTTTCGGTGAATTTAATTCTACTTTATTTGTGCTTTGTTCGGGGATATTTTCTAATAATTTTCGAATATATTTAATTGATTGCCGCACTTCGTGTTTGCGAATTTGAATACGGGAATACACATCGCCATGATGCTTAATAATTGGCTCGTGTTTTAATTCGGGATACAAACCAAATGGATGAGAAATGCGAACATCTCTGTTTAATCCGCTTGCACGAGAAGCCATACCAACTGCACCAATAGAAATAGCGTTTTCGAGCGAAAATATTCCGGTACGTTCAAAACGAGAAACCGCGCTTGGTAGTTTAAATAACTCGATGCTAATTTCGTTAAAGTCGGGTTCAAAAGCATTTAAAACTTCAGTAAGTCTTTGCTTTAATTCAGGTGTAAATTGAAAATTGTTACGACCGGCACGAATTAATCCTTTAGCTAATCTGTTACCGCCCCATTCTTGTAAAAAATTAATAATTGGAGTTCTAAGTCGTCCAAAAACCGATGCTCCTAACTGGTATGCAATATCGGCACATGCTGCACCAATATCGCCAGTGTGAACAGCTATTCGCTCAAGCTCAAGTGCAAGGGTTCGCGAAAAATCAATTTCTTTTGAAGCTTTAAATCCGCTTAAACTTTCCCACAAATACGAAAAAGCTGAAGTGTGTCCTACAACTGTATCGCCGGCAATATTTTCGGCTAAAATAGTTCGTTCAATTAATTTTTTCTTTTCTAAAAATAATTGTTCAATTCCTCTATGCTGATAACCTAATTGAATTTCGAGATGCAAAATTTGCTCGCCATTGCAAATAAATCTAAAATGTCCGGGTTCAATAATTCCGGCATGAATAGGACCAACGCCAACTTCGTGCAACTCTTCGCTATCAATTTTAAAAAATGGATAGTTTGCAATTGTTTTAGATTTATCGGCACGATTAAACGCATAACGTACAGGTTTTAACCAAGTATGTCCGATAAAATCTATTCCAAAATTCTCGTGAATTTCGCGTTCAAATTTTTCAAAACTTAAATGTTTTGTTGTAAACGATTGTAGTTGAGCGGTATTGTTTACTATACAAGATGAAAGATGAATTTCGTGAGTAAAGTCATCGGCAATGCAACAAATTAATTTTATTTGAGCGTTTAATTTATAGCCAAAATAATTTGCGCAATGCCTTTCGGTATGGTTACAAACTAATTCGGTATTTAACTCAAAAAAAGTTTCATATTTTGATTCAGGTATATCCGAAATAGAAATGGTTTTATTATTTAATATTTTAATATAGTTCATATTAATTAGGTAAAAACATTATACTTTCTTTAATTAACTGTACAAATTCTGATGGCGGATTTAGTCCAAAATAAACAGTAGCAGCCAACAGAATAAATTGGGTTGCAGATTCCCATGGTTTAATAATTGTAACGGTTTTATCATCAAAGTCAACAGGAGGTATAAAAAGCATTTTTAAAACATTTTTTCCTAATGCCCACAAAATCATTGTTAATAGTATAAGTATAACAATTAGCACTATTATTTGATGAGTTTCAAACAATGAGCGAAACAAAAGAAATTCACTTACAAATAATCCCGATGGTGGCATTGCAGTAATGCTAATAAGAACAAAGAGCATTACAATTGCTCCAACAAAATTTTTGCTGAAATAATTACCTGTTTTACTGATAATGTAGGTATGAAAAGTTCGGTGCACTTGGTCTATCTGATAAAATGCGCTTGCTTTAACAAAGGAATGTAATACCATGTGAAGAATTGCTGCAAAGTATCCTATTCCACCGGTTGCAATTCCGATGGCAGCTAATCCCATATTTTCCACGCTCGAATAAGCGAACATCCTTTTTAAATGATTTACTTTTAAAATGTAAACTACAGACACAAAAATTGATAACAATCCACACCATAACAATACCTGATTCATCCAAGGCTGAATGCTTGTATTTGCCATTAATGAGTATGTGCGAAAAACAGCTACAAACCCAACGTTCATTAAAGTTGTAGATATAAATGCGCTTATTGGTGGTGGAGCAACTGTGTGAGCATCTACAGCAATTGTATGCATTGGAAAAAGCCCCATTTTTGTGCTAAATCCAACAACCATAAATAAAAATGCAAGTTTAAGCCAAAAAGTGTTTGCATTTTTGAGATGATTAGGAATATCGGCAAAATTCAAACTCAACGAGCCTGATTCCTGAATGGCTTTACTTAAAAAAATTATTCCTACAAAAGCAAAAGCAATACCTATTGAACAAATAAAAACGTATTTCCATGTGGCTTCTAACGAAAGGCTTGTTCTTTCGTGGTATATTAAAACAGCAACACTTAAAGTAGTAGCTTCAACAAATACCCAAAGAACTCCGATGTGATTGGAAAGGTAAACACATGTCATAGCAACAATTAGAAAAATTAGTGCAGCAAAATATAAACTTTTATTTCTTTCGTTATCTTTTCGATGTTGTAAATAAATAAAACTATGATAAACCGTTGTGTAGCTTAAAATTGTGAGCACACAAAGAAAAATTATACCTAACGAATCATAAGTAAAAAATTCAAATTCTGTTTTATGTAGATTAGAATAACCATATATTGTGATTGCTGTTTGTAGCAATAAGAAGGTTAAAAGCAATAGTTTTCGTATGGCAATGTTTCTGTTAAAAAACGAACCAACTGCAAGTAATAGGGCAATTAAAATATAATAACTAAACATGAGTTAATCTTTTAAATTAGTTAAATTATCAACACTCATTTCTTCAAATGTATCGCCAATTCTGTTCACAAAAATTCCTAAAACAAGTACACTTACAAAAATGTCGAGCATAATGCCCACGTTAACCAATTGAGTCATTTCGGTACCAACTGCCAGCGACAATACAAATACTCCATTTTCAATAACGAGATAACCCATAACATGAGTTATTATTTTTCTCCTTGTTATAATAAAGTACAATCCAGTAAATAACGAAGAAAGAGCAACTATGAAAAATATTTTATCTAATGTTATGTTTTTTATTGAATTTGTTAAAAAAATTGTAGATATTACAATAAATGTTGTTATTATTAAAGAAACAAAATTTGGCAAATATGGTTCTGCCTCACGGGTTATTTTATTCCTTTTAATAACATATCCCAAAAATAAAGGAACCGCCAGTGATTTAAAAATTATTGTTTCCAATAAAATTAACACTAAATTTAACGTGTTTATTTCATTTAGTTTTAAAAGTACAACAAAGAATAACAACACTCCCTGAACTGCCAAAACCCTAACAAATGTCAGCATTCTATTTGCAATTGCTATATAAAATAAAGTTATTAAAAATGTTATAAGTAAAACGTTTATCATTTTAGTAATTTTTAAAATAATTAAACAACTTTTTCTAAAATTAACAATACTCCAAAGAAAATTAACAAACTTACCGAAGTAAGTGCAAATATAAATTGTGCATTATGATTCATTCTGAAACGAGCCATAAACGATTCAATTAAACCAATTGTCATTGCCATTAAAAATTGAATAACAAAGAAAATAGGAATACTATATTCATAAGGAACCATTCCAATAAATAAGTTTACAACCAATGCCCCGTAAATTGCAAATTTTAAATATCCAGCTGTAAAAATTAATCCCAAATCAAAACCGCTATTATCTAAAACCATAACTTCGTGTAACATTGTAAGTTCCAAGTGTGTTTTAGGGTCGTCAATTGGCATGCGGCTATTTTCAATCATTGTTATCATAATTAACACAAACGTTGCAAGCGTGGTTAGTGCGTAAGTTATATATGAGCCAACGTGAAGCGAATAAAACATTTCCTGAAACGAAGTATGACCTGTAAGTAAAGCCAGTGAGCCCATCAAAACAAAGAATGCAGGTTCGGCAAACATAGAATAAAGTGCCTCGCGACTTGCTCCCATTCCTTCGAAGCTACTTCCTGTATCCATGGCGGCAATTATGCTAAAAAATTTACCAAGAGCAAGTATATAAGCAAAGAAAATAAAATCGCCATTAAAACTCACAAAACCTTTCGCTCTACCAAACGGAATTACAAGCATAGCCATAACCACCGACGAAAAATATATTGCAGGAGCTATTTTAAAAATTATGCTTGTTGTTTCGCTATATACAATACCCTTTTTAAATAGTCGCCAAACATCTTTTAAGGGCTGAAAAATACCGGGACCTTTTCGTCCCGATGCAATACTTTTTGTGCGAATTATTATACCCGTAAAAAATATTGCTGCAATTAAAATTAATATAAAACTCAACATAATTACAGTTGTTTTAAATAATCAATAAAATAAACAAATATTTCTATTAAAACAGGTATTAAAATAACTGCAATAATAAAAATAACACCATACAAAATGTAAAACTGAAGCTTGCCATTACTTAAAAACTGAAATTTATTAAATCCCGATTTTAATGTAAATAAAGGCTTATCAATAAACCATTTTTCAATTTTGTCGTATGGATGTGTTTCGTAATGCCCATCTTTAGGAAAAACCCCTGATAAATCTTTTTCTTTTTTAACAAATAACAATGCGGGACTAAACAATTTGCTATATGTTCTAACAAAGGAACTTGCTGTATATTGAAGTTTTGCGGTTGGTGCAATATATCCACAACCCCAAGTTGAAGAAATTACAACGTCTTGTTTTTTTGTTAATAATTTTCGTAAAAAATAAATAAATATTACTAATAAAATAAATCCCCAAGCTAACCAACTTATTGATTGCAATGCTTCAAAAGTTTGAGAACTGAACGGACTGTACGCAACTTGTTGAATATTAGCAAACAAACCCACAGGTTTAATAAGCATACTCAGGAACAATTTTGGAAACAGACCTATTAAAATAATTAAAAGTGCAATAAGATATAAAGGTAAAAGCTGAATAAATGGAGCATCTTTTATTTCGTGATTAAAATTATGTCGGGGATTTCCTAAAAAAACAATACTAAAAGCTTTAGTAAAACAAAGCATTGCTAATCCGCCAATCATTACCAAACTTATAACAATAAGTATAATAGCAATTATTGAGACAAGCGTTGCGTTTTGAATCCATTGAAACAAACCCAGATAAATAATAAATTCTGAAATAAATCCATTAAAAGGAGGTATTCCACAAATTGCAATAGCAGCAATTAAAAAGAGTAACGCTGTTTGAGGCATTTTCTTAATCAATCCACCCATTTGTTCAATATTTAAAGTATGTATTGCCTGATAAACAATTCCTGTAGTATAAAACAAAAGAGATTTGAATAATGCGTGATTTAAAACATGTAACAAAGCACCTGCAAAACCTAAAGTAACTAAAATTTGATTGCCCGAACCCATACCAATACACCCTATTCCAATACCAATACCAATAATTCCTATGTTTTCAATACTGTGATATGCAAGAAGTTTTTTTAAGTTATGCTGAATTATAGCTAACATAACACCATACAAACCAGAAACAACTGAAAATGCTAAAATAATATAACCTATTGTTATGTAATTGGTTTTAACTAACAATAACATACGAAGTATTCCAAATATACCTATCTTAATCATTACACCCGACATAATACCAGATATGTGTGCAGGTGCTGCGGGATGTGCATAAGGTAGCCAAGTATGAAAAGGAACAAATCCAGCTTTAATTGCAAACCCAACGAAAAAAAACAAAAATAACGCAAAAGAAGCGGCATTCTGATGACTTGAAGTATAGGCAGTTATAGCAGTAAAATTATAGCTGTCGGTTTTATAAACCACGTAAATAAAACCAAGAGTTAGAAAAACTATAGAAATATGGGATTGGATTAAATAATTAATTCCTGCTTTTATTGTGGCTGTTTTTTCACTTTCAAAAATTACTGCAATAAAAGCCGATAATGTCATAATTTCCCATGCTATTAAAAACACAATACTATTTTGTATAACACAGATGCTTATAAGAGAAATATGAAACAATATAAATGCTATACCATGAAAAGTTAACATATTTTTCTCCTTGTTATAAACATTCATGTAATACAAACCATAAAATCCGCCAGTAACAAAAACAAGATTAATAATAAGTATAAACCAACCAGATAGTGCATCAATTTGAACAGGAATCGCTCCGGTTATTAAACTGCCGTATAATGTAAAATTAAATGATTGACCTATAAGGGAATTTATTGCAAAATAACCGGAAAATAAAGAATTTAATATTATTGCAGAAAACACTACAACGCCTTTCCATCTTACTGTTAAAAAAGGTATTACAACAATTACAATAATCGAAAAGAATAAAAAGGTTTTTATTAGAATCATTTTATTTACTGAATTAAAAATTTTGCAAAGGTAACGTAATAATAAGGATTTTAAAATAAGAAATTATAACGTAAAAACAACTTTGAATAGGAAGAATTAAGCTATTGCTGCTTAATAAAAAATCTTTAAAATCAGGAGTTTCGCCTAAGCGGAATGACTGATTTTTAAAACGAGAATAACGCAGTAGTTGGCGTTTTCTTGCAAACACAAATTAACACCCGATATATCTTGATATCACTAATCTTTGAATTTCTGAAGTCCCTTCGCCAATTTGTAAAAGTCGCTGGTCGCGATAAAATCTTTCTACCCCATAATCTTTCATCAAACCATATCCACCATGTATTTGAACAGCTTCATCGGCAACAAATTTAGCAACTTCGGAGCAGTAAAGTTTAGACATAGCAGCTTCTTTTTCGAATGGTAAATGACTGTCTTTTAACCAACAAGTTTTGTATAATAAATTGCGGGCAAGTTCAATTTTAAGAGCCATGTCGGCAAGTTTAAATGATATTGCCTGTTGTTTGCAAATTGGTTTACCAAATTGAATTCTTTCCTGCGAATATTTTAGTGCAGCTTCAAAAGCACCTTGAGCCAAACCAAGTCCCATAGCTCCTATCGAAAGTCTTCCACAATCAAGAGTACTAAGCATTATTTTTGAACCATCGCCACGTTTACCTAATATATTTGATTCAGGAACTTTGCAGTCATCAAAATAAAGTTCGGCAGTATTTGATGCTCTCCACATCATTTTATTGTGCATTGTTTTTTGAGTATATCCGGGCGTTCCATTTTCTAATATAATTGCCGAAAATTCTTTTTTTCCATTCGCTTCACCCGAAACGACTTGAATTGTTGAACCAAGTGTGATTTCTGATGAAGCATTTGTTATAAAAATTTTTGAACCGTTAATTATCCAGTTTCCACCAACTAATTTTGCTGTGGTTTTGGAGTTACGCGAGTCGGAACCGGCTTCGGGTTCTGTTAAACCAAATCCCCAGATATTTTTCCCTGAACAAAGTTTTGGTAAATATTTTTTCTTTTGTTCTTCGGTTCCGTAATAAAATATTGGGTTTATACCTAATGAATTTCCGGCTGCAATTGTTGCTGCATGTGAGCCATCAACACGGGCTAATTCTTCAACAGCAATAATATACGACAAATAATCTAATCCTTGACCCCCATATTCTTCAGATACTGACATTCCAAACAATCCTATTTCTCCCATTTTTTGAGTTAGTTCAACAGAAAATTGTTGTTTTTCGTCTAATTCTTTAGCTAAAGGTTTTATTTCTCTTTCGGCAAAGTCGCGTACCGATTGTCTTATAAGGTTGTGCTGTTCATTTAATAATGGATGTTTCATAACTTAAAAATGTTTTAATTCTTGAACGTTTAAAATTGCTCATATTTTTTTAATTATAAAAATAAATTTAAAAAAAATAATTCATGCGTTTTAGAATGGTAAAATAAAAAACAATTATTTTTTTAATTCCATTAGGTTTAAAAAATATTGTACATATTGTTTTTTAAAGACATTAACGCTATATTTTTCTTCAACTGTTTTTCGTCCTTTTTTTCCGAAATCATTTCTTAAATTCTCGTTTTCAATTAGTATTGAAAGTTTTTCAATCCAATCGTTTTCTGTAAAAGCTAAAAATCCATTTTCGCCATCTTTAATTATTTCGGAATTAACACCAATTGGCGACATAATTGTTGGGATTTCTAAAGCCATGTATTGCAATCCTTTAAAGCCACATTTTCCTTTCGACCATTCATCGTTGGGCAAAGGCATAATTCCAATATCAATTTCCAACAAGTCGTCAATTTCTTTTTCGAGCGACCAATTTGTTGCCTCAATATTCAATTCGGGTAATGAATATGGAAAATTTACAATTATTTTAAATGAAATTTTATTCCTGTATTTTGCTTTAATTATTTTTAATGCCGGAATAATAGTCTCGAAATGTTTTAAAGTAGTTGATGTGCCTGTCCAGCCAATGCAAATTGTGGATTTTTTTTGAATTTCAGATTTTCTTTTGTGATAATCAGTATCAATAGTTGTAGGCATAATTTCGAAACGCGGGTTAAAGGATTTCGCATAATTTGCCAGATATGAGTTTCCTGCCAGAATTAAATCCGCAATTTTTATTATTGATGAAGTTTTTGATGGTTTTTTTAACCAGTTCAGATTAGCATTTCCTTCGGAAGTATCGTTAAGCCAGATTGCATCGTCAAAATCAAAAATAATTAAAGCATTTCTTGTCCGTAATATTCTTTCGAATAATGTTGTACCAAGCATAAATGCCTCGCGATAAATAAAAATTATATCGTAATTTTTAGCTTTTCTGACATCGCTTAATCGTTTTAAAAAACTTTTGATTAGTATGCTCGCTTTTTTATGATAATTGCCTTTAGCATAAAAAATTTTGTCATCTTTTTCCGAAATAATATTTGAATAAGCTATTTCGAATCCGACTTCTTTTAGGGCATTCAAATATTGCTCGCATCTAAAACGCTGGCCAGGTGAGCGGTTTAACCGATGTGGAACAAGATATAAAATGCGTGGCATTGTATTTCAATTATTTTTCCGCAAAATAATTAAAAATTATGCTTTTAAAATTTCTTTTTTTAAAAAATCTGCAAGTTTTTGAACAGCAATAGCTCTGTGGCTAATTGTGTCTTTCTGGTTTGCCAACATTTCGCCAAACGTTTGAGCGAATCCGTCGGGTAAAAATATTGAGTCGTAGCCAAAACCATTTTTCCCTTTTTTTTGGTTAATAATTTTCCCTTTTATTTTGCCTTCAAAAAAATATTGTTTGTTGTTTATTATTAAAGCAATTACAGTTCTGAACTGGGCATTTCTGTTCTTTTTATCTTCCAGTTCGCGTAAAAGTTTTTTGATATTGGCATCTGAATCGCACTCAATACCGGCATATCTTGCCGAATAAACTCCGGGTTCACCATCTAACGCTTCAACTTCTAACCCTGTATCATCAGCGAAACAATTACACTGTAATTTGTTATAAATAAAATTTGCTTTTTCTAAAGCATTTCCTTCGAGCGTGTTTTGTTCTTCGGAAAGAATACCAATAAATCCAGCATCATTTAAACTTTTAATTTTAAATTTACTGCCAATAATATTTTGTACTTCATTTATTTTGTGCAAATTGTTAGTTGCAAAAATTAGTTCTAACATATCAGTAAAAGTTAAATTTCTAAAATATACTTTTAGGACTTACGCAAAAAAAAACAATATGACACGAATTGCACGAATAGATTAATAAGTTAATAGGTTATTATGTTATT
>JAVHRE010000276.1:0-2910 GCA_036171495.1 Bacteroidales bacterium | reverse complement strand
ATCTGATTGTATATTATAAATTGCTGTTACATCAAAATAAAGGATTTTATTCCGATTAATCCGGGCATTGTCTAAAGTTGTTTTTGCATTTATTACTGCTGTGTTCTTTGTTTTCATTGATGCAAGTAATGTATTTAAGGCAGTTACTTTTAAATCGGCTTCATTTGGAGTATAACCTGTTTCGGTAGATAATAAATTGATAAGTTTGGCGAAATTATCCAAACGGTTGTCGTAACTCATTTGTGATGATGAAATTTCTTCGTGTTCTGCTTCGGATAAAGTTGTTGTTGCAGGATCTGTAGTAGAAGTAGCCAAAGTTTTTTTAGTTTTTGGGGTAGCTCTTTTTCCTGTAAGTTTTCGGGTTATGGTTTTAGCATCGTCTATTTTTTGTTTGGTAACTTCTGAACTTTCGAGGGCATTTAAAATACGGGTTATAAACTTGCTAAATAGAGCTGGAGCAAACAGTATTTCACGGGCATCGATAACTGCTGAAGACGCATTGAATTTGTCTTTAACATTTGTCATTGATGTTTGTGCAGATGTAAGCGTAGTGTTTAATGCTGTTAGTTTTAATGAAACTTTTGAAGGGTTGTAGGGTGCTCCGTAACCTGTGCAAACTGAAATAAGTTGTTCGAAATTAGCTACGTTTTTGGCGTGACTGGTTTCTGAACCGCGATGTTTTGAAATTTCGTTTACCATGTCATTTGTTGTTGTCATAATATTTATTTTAAAGGTTTAATAATAATATGTTAACGAAAATAAATTAATGAAATTGTGTAAAACAATAAATTGTAACTTATTTTTAATTCTTTACTTACCACTATAAAAATTTTGCATGTTGCTTATTCTTTCCATACTTTAAATGTTGCTACACTCCTTCCGGTTTCTGCTTTTAGCAAATAAAGCCCTGACGGCAATGCTTCTGTATTAAAAACATATTCGTTAGCTTGTGTTTTTGCTTGAATAATTGTTTTTCCCAATGTGTTTATTAATGTAAGTGTTGTAGTTTCGTTAAATTGAGAATTTAATTTTATTGTAAGTGTTTGGTTAAATGGATTAGGAAAAACTTCGGGGTGTAAGTTTGTATTTGTAATTTCGATACTATTTAGCGAATCTACAATGTGCAAAGTAATTGGGTTCCGGTTTAATGTTAAATTTTTCCAGGGCGTAATATATTGATTTGTTATATTGCAAGTATAAACACCAGAATCGCTGTGCTGTATGTTTGGTATTACCAACAAACCATTTGTTGTACTGTCTATTAATACACCGTTTTTATACCAGTAGTAAGTATTATACTGCCCGGTTACAGTGCTGTTTAATGTAACCGTGGTATTTTTTAAAACGGTAGTATCCAACACCGACCAAACCGAATCCTGTGGTGCTATTGGACCCTGAATACAATACTGACAACCGTTTAAATAAGTATTTTCGAAATCACCAAACTGTAATTTATTCCAGCGTATGTCTTTTACCCTCATATGATATATATAAGAATAAGGTGGTAATGGAGATTGTTCGTGAGGTATAAAAGGCAAATTAGTTAAATGATTGGAATCTGCGGTTAGCTCTATAAAATTGCTTGCAGGTGGAAAAAGAGATGATGGTATTGCACCTGTAAAATTATTATGGCTTATATCCATGTACCATAACGAAGGTATTGTACCAAGACATTGTGGTAAAGGACCATAAAAAGCGTCTTTAGTAATATATAAACTATACAATGATTGAGAAAGGCATAAAGAATCAGTTAAAATACCGCCAAAAGAAGGGTTATCGATACACCATACCAATTCTAAAGTATCAAGAAGCCCGAAATAACCCGGAAGGTTGCCTTTAACATCAGAACGATAAAGAAAAAAGTTAATCAATTTATTAAGGTTTTGAAAAGTTTGTGGTATCACTCCATTAATACCCGGATTACCCAAATTTAAAGTTTCTAAATTGCTAAGGTTGCCTATTTCTGTTGGTATTCCACCGGTAAAACCACAATCACCTATTTGTAATCTTTGTAAATTAGTTAAGTAGCCAAGTTCTGGTGGTATAGGACCGGTTAAGTTTGGGTTGTGACGTAAATCAATATCCGTTAATTCAGTGAGGTTTTGAATGGTGGAGGGAAGGGTGCCAGATAGAATATAATTTTGCATTGAATAAATATTCTTAACCCTTCCATTTTGCCATATAATCCAACCTGCTGATTGACCATTCGGAACAAAGGGGTTTGTTTGAATACCATTCTGAAAAAACACTGGATTCCATGTCATCCACATATCCCAAACAGTAATAGAATCCATTGGGTTAACCTGTGCTTGTATTTTTAATGAAAATAACAAGAAAACAAATAAATAAATAAATATTTTTTTCATTTTTATATTTATGAGTTTAACGTTATTTTACTACAACAAAAAATCGTTTGTAAGAATTTGAATTAGTATTAATTTTTACAATATAAGTATTAGCAGATAAAAATGAAAGGTTGTTTTCAATTTCAAAAGTTACATTATTAATATTTCTTTCGTAAACAATACGACCTGTCATATCTGTAATAGTTATACCAGTAATTGCTTCTTTATCATTTTCGGATTTTACAATTAATTTACCATTTGAAGGATTAGGATAAAGAATAATGTCAGTATTTTCCCTTTTATTTAATGAATCGTTGATAGCAAATAGATGCTTATAATTTGCACCGATACCAATATCTTCAAATCTGGCAATAAAGGCATCGTTATTTATGCTTGGTCCAATAAAATGAAAAACGGAACTTACTAAATATACAGTTCCATCAAAACTACCCCCAACATAGTACATATTACGCTGGCTGTCATAAACAAGTGAAGTAGTTCGTGAAATATTACCGCTTGCTACTCCTGTTTGCCATTGGAAAGTTAAAGCAGCATCGAACTTGGT
>JAVHRE010000275.1:0-2928 GCA_036171495.1 Bacteroidales bacterium | reverse complement strand
AGGTTTTTTTATTTATAGACCTAACAGATTTTTAAAACTTCGTCCCGCCTAAGCGGGAGAATTCGAACATTCTGAACTAAACAATGACTTTATGGACAGACACTACTTAATATTGATACATCAAAAACTATGATGTTAGGTGATTTACTTAAGGGGACTTCTAAAAATACCAAAATCGTCATGCTGCCCTTCGTCAAGCTCAGGATATTTTAGCATCTCATAACAACCTGATAATTAGATTCTGAAACAATCCTGAACTTGATTCAGGACAGAATGACGTAGTGCTTGATTTTTAGAAGTTTCCTTAAAAAACTTTAGCAAAAAGAGAATTAATAATGCTTAACACAATATAAATTAATATAATTATAGGTATAGTAACAATTAAAGGAATTGCCAAAAAAATAAATAAAACTACTAATATTAAGATAGTTACAAGAAAAATATAATTAATTAAATTTTCTTTAACAGCAAAACTTTTAAATTTAAGAGCAAACATTGGAATTGGGCTAACTAAAAGAAAACACTCAATAAATATTAGTGGAATTAAAAACTTTAAGTTTAAAATAATAAAAAAATATTTTAAACTACCGGCATAAGCCATAACCACTGGCAAAGAAGCTAATAATATAGCATTTGCAGGCGTTGGCAATCCAATAAATGATGTAGTTTGGCGAGTATCAACATTAAATTTTGCTAATCGTAATGCCGAAAAAACAACTAATAAAAATGGAGAAAAAAGTAGTAAACCATCAATGATACTTGTAGTTTCAAATGATAATGAGTTAATAAGCAAAACTGATTTTAAAAGATTATAAACAATAAATGCCGGAGCAACACCAAAACTTATTACATCGGCTAATGAATCTAATTCTTTACCCATTGGCGAGTATGCTTTAAGTAAACGAGCAAAAAAGCCATCGAAAAAATCGAAAAATGCTGCAGTTAATATTAAAAAAGATGCAAGAACCGGAAAGCCCTCAACAGAAGCGGCAATTGAAAAAGTTCCCGATAATATGTTTAAACAAGTAATAAAATTAGGGATATGTTTAATCGGATTCATCTAATAAAAGAATTATAAAATATTTAAAGAAAATTGAATAATGTAATTTTTTTTAGTTCTCTACAATAAATCGGGCAAAAATAAGTTAATTTACATTGATTTTACAAAATCATAAAAAATAATTATTTTTACGCTCATTGAGAAAATATAGAATATGTTAAAATACACCCTGATATATATTGTGTTACAGATATTTATAACAAATGTGTTTGCTCAAGCTCCAAAGTATAGTAACGAGTTTTTATCGGTTGGGGTTGGTGCACGCTCATTGGCAATGGCTAATTCCACGGTTTCGTCGGTTAATGATGTAACAGCAGGATACTGGAACCCTGCAGGGCTAATAAATCTCGAACACAATTTGAATTTAGGATTAATGCATGCCGAATATTTTGCCGGAATTGCAAAATACGATTATGGAGCTGTTGCAATAAAAAACACAGACTCTTCAGCTTTTGGATTTACATTAATTAGATTTGGTGTTGACGATATTCCAAATACTTTAGATTTAATTGATGCTCAAGGAAATGTTCATTACGACCGAATTTCAAGTTTTTCAATTGCCGACTATGCTTTTATGTTTAGTTATGCCCGAAAATCACATATTCAAGGATTAAGATATGGCGCAAATGTTAAGATAATAAGACGAATTGTCGGAAAATTTGCATCTGCCTGGGGATTTGGTCTCGATGCCGGAGCTCAATACGATAAAGGTAAATGGTCGTTTGGTGCAATGGCTCGCGATATCACATCTACTTTTAATGCGTGGAAATTTAATACTTCAACTTTCGAAGATGTATTTAACGAAACCGGAAACGAAATTCCAAAAAATGGACTCGAAATAACAATGCCTAAATTAATTTTAGGTGCTGCTTATCATTTTATTATTTATAAAAAATTTGAAGGTTTGGCAGAAATTAATAGCGATATTACGTTTGATGGTAAACGTGATGTTGTTATTAAATCAGATCCTATAAGCATTGACCCTCATGTTGGTTTTGAATTTTCTTATAACAAGTTAATTTATTTACGTGCTGGAGTCGGAAATATTCAAAAGGTTCCCGATATTAATGGTAAAAACGAAACTACTTTTCAACCAAACATCGGAATTGGTATAAGATACAAACGTTTTGGATTAGATTATGCCCTTACCGATATTGGCGACCATTCTATTGCACTTTACTCAAATGTTTTTTCTGTTTATTATAGTTTAGATAAAAAGTAAAAATATTGCCTTATTGTACTAATTGCCTTAATTACTTGAAGTTATAAAGAATAAACTATAAAGTATAATTATTTATTTAAGACAAATAAAAATATTTTTCAATTTTTTAATATAATATGTATTTTGAATTAGTTTTTTTGTAATATTGCAGTCTGTTTAAAAAATGAGCAAAATTATAAATTTACACAAAATGGACTTAGTTAAAGTATTTGAAAATGAAGCGTTAGCAGTAAAAGAATTGCCTCACTTTAAAAGTGGAGATACAGTTACTGTTCATTATAAAATTAAAGAAGGAACTAAAGAACGTATTCAACAGTTTAGAGGCGTTGTAATAAAACGCAAAGCTTCTGGTGTTAAATCAACTTTTACAGTTCGTAAAATTTCTAATGGAGTAGGGGTAGAAAGAATTTTTCCCGATTTCTCTCCATTTATTGATAAAATTGAAGTAAATAAAACAGGTAAAGTACGCCGTGCAAAATTGTTTTATTTGCGTGGGCTTACCGGTAAAAAAGCAAGAATTAAAGAAAAACGCCACATTCTCGGAAAAACTGATTCTGTGGTTGTTCCAGAATAAATTGAATCCCGCATTTGCGCATAGGCATTAACTTAACGTTAGTTTTTCCATATAATTTTTTCTGTCATAACG
>JAVHRE010000274.1:0-2930 GCA_036171495.1 Bacteroidales bacterium | reverse complement strand
CCGCTTCTGTCCAATTTTGCAAAAATCGGACAGCGGCATAACTGACTGTAAGGCAGATTCCGCTTTGGCGGAATCTGCCTACACTCAGTATAATTGAAACTTCTTTCCTACAGCATCCTTCAACTCATTAAAACATCTCTATAAATACTTAGTGGATTTGTTTTACTACGATTTACTTTTAGTAACCCCTTAATTTGTGAAATGTACTTATTATAATCTTTATTAATTGTTTCCAATACCTTATTACAATCAGTTGAAGATTCAGGCAAATTAATTTTAATTCCTTTAATATCAAGAGTTGAGTTTAAAAATTGAAATAACATTAATTGCTGAATATTATTAAAACTTAATTGTTTTTGCACATTACCTTCAACAAAATATACATTATAATGATTAAATAAATTTTCGTTTCCTACTCCTCCTTTAGGGTATTTAGCTTTCCATTCTGGTATTGCATATTTAATACACTTCAATCCAATTATTAATTCTTTATATTTATTAATTTCGCTAAATCTATCTTTTATTAGTTTTAAAGTATCTTCGGCATTTAGTTTTTGCTTTGTTTTAGAACCATTTAACGATTCCGATTTTTCTTTTCTATCTTGAATATATTTACATGCTTCAACATATAATTCATCTACATCGGAAGCTTTCATTCCTATAGATTCAAAAATTACTTCGTCTAATTTTCTTTTATCAGTTTGTTTAACTTCTTCAAAAATATTTCCTGGGTCTCTATCTTTAATTGACTTATATATTTCTGATAATTCTTTGGTTTTATTTTTTAATAAAACAGGATTAATAATTAACGCCTTTTCAACAACATTAACATCAACATCGCTTATTGTTTGACTGCCAGTTAATTGTCGCGAAAATAAATCAATAAAAAATCTAAATAATGTACTGTTTAGTATTAAAAATATAATATCGGAATACTCTTTATATTCTTCTTTAATAGTTATTGCATAATTTACCTTATCGCAATAAACCTTAGAGTTTCTGTTGTCAATTAAACGATATTTTTCGCCAATTTTTGAAGGAAAAATAAAGTCACCTGTAACTGCAGATGTTGTTAAGTCGTACCAAATTGTTCTACTGGCGCAACTTGGTCTTTTGTTTATTTCATACTGTTGACTTTCGGCATCTTCAATATATTGCAGAATTTTAGATTTATATTTACTTAGTTTATTTTTATTATCATTACATATTATAACCCTGTACTGAAGATTATTTACATCTACGTCAAGATTTACTGCTTCTTTTTGTGATTTAAAAACGGGTTTTGTATAAAATTTTTCGATAATATAATGATGGTTGCTCATATCGCTCCAACACCAGCCGCATTTGTTCCAAATTCCTTTATGTTTTGCTTTCTCAACACCAAATGTTAATAAATACTCTTTATCGGGCATATTCAGCGCCTGTTGAGTATGGTCGCTAAGATAAAAAAAATCATTTGCTCCGGTAGTAAATCCTCTTTTAACATTTACAACATCCCTAACTTTAACATAGAAAAAATCATTTGCTCCAGTTTTTATACCATATTTCACATCAACTATATCACTAACTTTTACAAAATTTCCGTTTCCAACGGATAATATTTTTTCAAAAATTTCGGGAGAACGTAAATATTTAGCACCCCAATGTCCGTTTTCGTATTTACCATCAAAAGTAGAGTCGTTTTCGAGATTACTTTGTTTTATTGTAGAAACTAGAAAATCTTTGTTCTTTGTAATTTTTTTTATTTTTTCGATACTTTCGGCAAATGTTTTAATTTTTTCGATTCTTTCTCCATTACTGCACTTTCCAATAATACTTTCATAGTCATTAAAAACTCTGACAAATCTAACAATATTGTTTGTTCTTTCTTTTATGTTATCACATTTTTCAAGAATAAGTATTATTGTATTAATTGATGCGGTTTCGAAACTTCTTTTCTTTTGATTATCAATAATTGCAATTATTTTGAAATGAGTTAACAAAAACTTTTGAAAACCTGCACCATAAGAAACATCGAGCCACGAACTTGAAATAACGTATCCAAAACGTCCTCCATTTTTCAAAAAAGCGGCAGTATGCATTAAGTAATAAACATACATATCGCTTTGCTGGTTAATTTTTTTTATGCCAAATTCTATTTCTGCTAATTTATTCCACTTTTCTTTATCTTCGATAAACTCTTGTCTAATATAAGGCGGATTTCCAACACAGGCATCAAACACAGGAATTTGGACATCACAAATTTTACCGTTTATATTTTTAATCGCAAAACTTTTACTGTCGTTTAAAAAACAACCATGATGCAATGATTTTGTAGTAATATCTGAAAAATCGCTTTTAATAATGGTAGGGTAATTATCATAAGATTTGATATTTAGCAACGATAAATTTAATGTAGAAAGAAAAACCGGAAATGTTGCTATTTCAATACCCCATAGTTTTTCTAATAATTCTTCGTGAGTAAATTCAGGATTAAAATATTTTAAAAAATAATATGCGCGAACGAGGAAAGTACCTGCCCCACAACCACTATCTAAAATTAATTTTGTATCTTTATTAATACAAAATGCGTTTACAACATCAACCTCAAAAGTGTTTGTAAAATGCTGTCCTCTATCGTGTTGCTCCTGATTGTCTATTAAAACATTATAAATAGCCCCTACAATATCAGCATTAAGTTCATTAAAATTAAGTTTTCTTATATTTTCAATATTACTTTTTAAAACAGGAACGTAATTTTGTTCAAATTCAAATTCGTCGAGAACATTTGAAGAGAAAATCAATTCAAAATCGTGTTGCAAAACATCATCAAATCTTGATCGAAGAGCATCATTTAATAAATTTTTATCTTCTGGAATTTGCAGAGGTTTTAGTTTTAAATCGGGAACTTCTTTTTGTAAATAAGAATAAAACATTATTTTAAGATATAA
>JAVHRE010000273.1:0-2933 GCA_036171495.1 Bacteroidales bacterium | reverse complement strand
ATAACTTAATAACCATAACAAAGTGTCAAAAATAAACTTCTGCGTAAGTCCTAAGGAATATTAAATTTTTCGACATGAAAGTTCAAAAAACATCAATCCCTAACTCCGCTATAATTTACCCATTCTATTTCTATACCGAAGGTAAAATTTGATTTCCGAAAATGCTTGCTGAAACGGAGAAAGGGCGAATGGGTGGGTGATTTGTCGCCCATTCTCCCTTTCCCCGATTCTCCGATTCATTCTATTTTTTCGTAAACCCGACTTCTTTGCGTAATAGTTCGGTGAAATAGTTACTAAAAAAATCACATTGGGTCAACATCGGGCACAACAATAACAGATTTGTAAGTCGGGTTAGATTTTAATTTTTGTATAGAGCTTAATATAATTTCACGTACACTTTGCAAAGAAGTTGATTTACTGATTTTTAAAATTGCATGCCGAATATAAAAGTTTTGAATTTTTGAAATTATTGGTTTATCGGGTCCAATAAGTCGGTTTCCAAAATATTTTTTTAACAAAGCAGAAAATTCGACAGCAGCACCTTGCACAATTTCTTCTTGCTTGTGTTTTATAATAAATTCAATTAATCTTGAAAATGGAGGATAATTGTATTTATTTCTCTCTTGAATTTGCCAATTAAAAAGTGATAAGTAATCGTTGTTAATAACGAATTTAATTACAGGATGTTCGGGTTGGCTTGTTTGAATTAATACTTTTCCCTGTTCGTTTTTTCTTCCCGCCCTGCCACTAACTTGTGCCATCAATTGAAAACTCCGTTCGTTTGCTCTAAAATCGGGAAAATTAAGCATATTGTCGGCATTTAAAACTCCAACCAAACCAACATTATCAAAATCTAATCCTTTAGATATCATTTGAGTACCAACAAGTATGTGTGTTTTACCAATTTCAAAATCTTCAATTATCTGGTCAATTTTTCTACGTGTACGGGTAGAATCTAAATCCATTCTGCCAACTTTGTAATCGGGAAAAATAAGTGATAAATCATCTTCAATACGTTCAGTGCCAAAACCTTTCATTATCACATTATTACCTCCGCACGCAGGGCAACTTGACGGAACACTAACCGAGAATCCGCAATAATGGCAAATTAAACGATTTTCAAATTTATGATAGGTTAATTTAACATCGCAATGGCGGCAACCCGGAATCCAATTACAATTGCTGCATTCTATCCAAGGTGAAAACCCGCGACGGTTTTGAAATAAAATTACCTGTTTGCCATTTTCAATAGTCTGCTTTATATTTTCGAGTAAAACCGGTGAAAAGTGCAATTTCATTTGTTTTCGCTTGTATGCTTCTTTTGTATCAACCACCTCAATATTAGGCATTTTAATATCAAGAAAACGGGTAAACAGTTCAACTTTGCCGAATTTATTTTTCGAAGCATTGTAATAGCTTTCAATTGATGGAGTTGCAGAGCCAAGAATAACTTTAGCACCGTGCATTTTTGCAAGCATCAGTGCAGCATCTCTTGCATTGTATCGAGGTGCGGGATTAAATTGCTTATAGGTATTTTCGTGTTCTTCGTCAATAATAATTAAACCTAAATTATTAAAAGGCAAAAATATTGATGACCTTACTCCCAGAATAATTTTAAACGGATTTTTAGCGTTATTAGCTTGCAACACATTCAAATATGTTTCAACTCTTTCGGAATCGCTAAATTTGCTATGGTAAATTCCGATTAAATTTCCAAAAACACGTCGTAAACGATTAATTATTTGATTAGTTAAAGCTATTTCTGGGAGTAAATATAAAACCTGCTTGCCTTTGTTAATATAATCGTTTATTAAGTGAATATAAATTTCGGTTTTGCCGCTTGATGTAACACCGTGTAATAAAACAGTATCTTTTTCAACAAAAAACTCTTTTATTTCTGAATATGCGAGTCTTTGGTTCTTATTGAGCAATGCCATTTCTGTTTTTTCGGCAGAAAAGTCACTTATTCGACTTACTTCTTTTTCAAATATTTTAACGATTTTCTTTTTTTGTAGTTCGCGAAGTAAGTTAGCAGCATTTGGTAGTTTTTTTAATAGAGCAGTTTTTTTTATGTAACTTTGTTGAGGAGTAAAAAGTTTAACCATTTCGGCTAATTTAAGCAACAAATCGGCTTGTTTAGGAGCTTTAGAAAGATTGTTGTAAACGGTATTAAAATACTCGTCATTTTCTATTTCATCGGAAATTGTAACAAATTGCTCAAATTTAGGAATATATCGTTCGGTAAGCGATTCTTCAACTACAATAATTTTTTTAGAAACTAAAGAACCAATTAAAGAGTACACATTTTGTTTTTCGGTTACCTTAATAACATCTTCAATTAAAATAGTGCCATGTTCCTGTAACAAATCAACAACTATAATTTCATCGTCTGAAAGTTCTTTTTCGAGCAAAAAATTATCGCCTGGCAGAATTACCGATTCGCTTTCGAGCTTTAATCCGGATGGCAAAGCAGCTTTGTAAACTTCGCCTGGTGTGCATATATAATACATGCTAAGCCATTGCCAAAAAGCAAGTTGTAATTGATTAACTATAGAGTCATTGTCAATAACTTGAAGTATTTCTTTAAAATCAAATTTGGGTTTATTATTGTGAATATTGTAAACAATTGCTGTAAATAATTTTTTTTTGCCAAACTGAACAACCACCCGTTTACCAACCTTTATTTCTTTTTCAAAGCTTTGAGGAACCGAATAAGTAAAATATCCGGGTAAAGCTAATGGTAATAATACATCAACAAAAACAGTTAGTTCAGGCATTATATAAGAATTTATACTAAAAATGGTTAAATTGTTAACATTGTTATTTTAATCCTTTTCAATGCGGTTAGCAATTTAACAATTGTAAATGCTTAATTGTAAATTGTAAATGGCAAATTAATTTAGCATTAACAATTAAGCATTAACAATTAAGCA
>JAVHRE010000272.1:0-2941 GCA_036171495.1 Bacteroidales bacterium | reverse complement strand
AAATCAAAAGAATTTATTATTCATCACAGAATAGGTACAATTAAAAGTATAAGCGATTTATTCGGTGTATTCGGACCTGCCAATGTTAGACTTGGCTTTAATTATGGCATTACAGACAAATTAATGCTTGGGTTTGGTACCGAAAAATTCAATAAAATGCAGGAATTAATGTGGAAATATTCTCTCCTTCAACAAAAACAAAACGGAATGCCAATATTTCTTTCATACTATGGCAATATAGTTGTTTGCGGCAGAGAGAAAGCATATTTTGGAGATAACTATAGTTTTAAAGACCGTATATCTACTTTTCAACAACTTATTATTGCACGTAAGTTTAGCGAAAGAATTTCTATGGAAATTTCACCGTATTTTTTACATTTCAATAAAGTTGATTCTTTACATGCAAACCAAGCTATTGGTGTTAGTGTAGGTGGTAGAATTAAGATTTGGAATGAAATATCATTTATGGCAGAATTTAATTATGTTTCACCACTTGAATCGATTGATTATCCGAAAGATATAGATGGAAAAGATATGCCAGGTTCCCCTAAGCCAGGTTATGCATTTGGATTAGAAAAAAATACCGGAACACATGCATTTCAATTATTTGCAACTACTTATAACAATATAATCGCACAAAAAAATTATTTATATAATCTGAGAGATTTTAATAGTTTATTGATTGGTTTTAATATTACTGTTAGATTTTAATTAATACATTTTCGATTTTATAAAAGTCGGTTTGAGTTTTCAAACCGACTTTTGTTTTTATGTTTAAGAACATTTTGTCATTCAATTTTTTCATGCTGTACAACATAGAACTTTCACATTAGTAAATATTATATTTGTCAAATAACATTATGTATATTTTTAAATTAATTTATATGATTAAGACATTATTTATAAGTATTTTATCATCCCTAGGTTTTTTATTATTTATATCAAACAACTTATATTCACAATCAAATGATGATTGTTTAATGTGCCACGAAGACCATAGCTTATCAAAAATAGAGCAAGGAAAAACAGTTTCTTTATATGTAGATAAAAACAAAATTGGAAAATCAGTTCATAAAAATGTTTCATGCGCTTCGTGCCATAAAGATGCTGCAGTAATAGAGTTTCCTCATCCAGTAAATCTTAAACCGGTAGATTGCGGCAGTTGTCATAAAAATGTTCAAATGCAGTTTTTTACTGGAATTCATGGTCAGGCATTAAAATTAAACGCCCCTTATGCTCCGGATTGTAAAGAATGTCATGGAGAGCACGATGTATTAAGCAAAACAAACCCGGAATCTCGAACATATAAAATGAATATTCCTATTTTATGCGGTAAATGTCATAAAGAAGGTTCGCCTGTGGCAAGGTTATACAATATAACAGAGCATAACATTATAGAAAACTATAGCGAAGGTATTCATGGTATAGGTTTATTTAAAAAAGGATTAATTGTTACAGCAACATGCAACGATTGTCACGGAGACCATTTAATATTACCTCACACAAGCCCTAATTCTTCAATAAACAGTCGAAATATTGCAAAAACTTGTATGAAATGTCATGCAAGAATTGAGCAGGTACATACAAAAGTTATTAAACGAGAACTTTGGGAGAAGCAATCCGGTACAATTCCGGCTTGTACCGATTGTCACCCGCCACATATTGTAAAAATAAATAAAATTGACGAAAACGTTTCAAACCAAATTTGTTTAAAATGTCACGAAAACGAAAACACATTTAAAACTGAAGGAGGCAAAAAAATATCACTAAAAGTTGATAAATCAGAAATTCAAAATTCTGTTCACAAAAATATTGCATGTACAAAATGTCATTCAGATGTTACAATTTCAAATAAAGAAGAACGTCCTTGTGTTACTGTAAAAAAAGTAGATTGCTCAAATTGCCATGAGCAAGTATCAAACTTATATATAAATAGTGGTCATGGTCAGGCATATTTTTACAAAAAGTCGAATGCTCCGTATTGCACAGATTGTCATGGAACTCACAAAATAAAATCCAGATACGATGACACATCTCCAACTTACAGAGCTTTAATTCCGGCACTTTGTGGAAAATGTCACAATAAAAATGGTAAAGCGGTAATTAATACACATTTAAAAGAAATAAATGCTTTTAGCGATTATTCGTCAAGTGTTCACGGAAAAGGATTAAATGAGAAAGGGCTTTTATCAAGTGCAGTATGTATTGATTGCCACACATCTCACAGTGTTCTTAAAGAATCTGATGAAAATTCAACTGTTAATCCTAAGAATGTTCCAAAAACATGTGCAAAATGTCATAAAAGCATTTACGAAGATTACATTAACAGCGACCATTCTATTGCAAACAACGATAAAAATAAAAAATTTCCTACATGTACAAATTGCCATACAGCACACACCATTACAGAAATTGATAAAGATAATTTTCTAACTCAAATTGTACTTCAATGTGGTAGTTGCCATAAAAAGCTATCAGAAACATACATGGAGACCTATCATGGTAAAGCCTACACGTTGGGATATTTAAAAGCTGCAAGATGTTCAGATTGCCATGGTGCCCACAAAATATTAAATGTCTCGAATCCGGAATCAATGGTTTCTCAAAAACATATTGTAAGAACTTGTAAAAAATGTCATCCAAATGCAAATGTTGAATTTACAGGATATTTAACACATGCTACACATAACGATAATAATGTTTTGTACTACACATTCTGGGCAATGACATCTTTACTATTAGGAGTATTTGGATTTTTCGGTATTCACACTCTGCTATGGATACCGAGGTCAATTATTGAAGCTCGAAAAAAGAAAAAACATAAACTTCCAACAGGTCAGGCAACATATTTCCGCAGGTTTAATACAAGCCAAAGAGTTACTCACATTTTTGTAATACTAAGTTTCATTTTACTTGCATTAACAGGAATGATGCTAAAATT
>JAVHRE010000271.1:0-2946 GCA_036171495.1 Bacteroidales bacterium | reverse complement strand
TTATATTTTTATAATTAGTAGCTTTGTTTTTCGATATAAAGGGAACTTCTAAAAATTAATCACTATGTCATTCTGAACTTGTTTCAGAATCTAATTATCAGGTTGTTAAGAGATGCTGACATGACGATTTTGGTGTTTTTAGAAGTCCCCTAAAGTTAAACAAAATTCGTTAACAATAATTTTCAATATAGAAATAAATGAATAAATTATATGTTGTTCCTACTCCAATTGGTAATCTCGAAGATATAACCTTAAGAGCTTTACGAATTTTAAAAGAGGTTGATTTAATTCTTGCCGAAGATACCCGCCAAACAATAAAATTGTTAAAACATTACGAAATTCATAAAAAGATTATTAGCTATCATAAATATAATGAACACGGTATTTTACAAAATGTTATTGCTCAACTACAATCAGGTTTAACAATTGCACTTGTAAGTGATGCTGGAACTCCATGTATTAGCGACCCCGGATTTTTATTAGTTCGCGAATGTTTACAAAACGGAATTCAAGTTGAATGTTTGCCTGGTCCAACTGCTTTTGTTCCTGCACTTGTAAATAGCGGTTTTACAAGCGATAAGTTTGTGTTTGAAGGGTTTTTACCTCAAAAAAAAGGACGTAAAAAAAGAATTCAGGAATTAGCCTGCGAAAAACGAACTATAATTTTATATGAATCACCTTTTAGGCTTGTAAAAGCTTTAAACGAACTTTCGGAATATTTTGGAGACACCCGCAAAGCATGTGTTTGCCGAGAATTAACAAAAATTTACGAAGAAAATAAAAGAGGAACATTAAAGGAATTAGCAGCTTACTTTAATCAAAAAAACGTTAAGGGTGAAATTGTTATTGTTATTAAAGCAAACGAAGAAATCTTAAAATAAAAAAAAATTAAACTAAAAACAAAAATTCTGTTTAACTTCGCATCAATAAAAATCTATGTTTATGAATAAATTATTTTTTGTTTTAATTGTTGCTTTTACATTTTCTTGTACAAACGTAAAAGAAGACCCCGAGTACAAAAGACTTCAACTTGAGCGTGATAGCTTATCCGGACTTGCCAATACCGATGCCGGAAAAATAAATCAATATTTATCTGATTTTAATGACATTCAAAGCAATATTGATAAAATAAAAGAAACAGAAAAGCTGATTTCTGTAAATGCTACTGGTACAGAAGTTAACCAATCTTCAAAAGAGCAGATTAATAACGACATGCAACTTATTTACGATTTGATGCAAAAAAATAAAGGAACAATAGCTCAACTTAAAAAGAAACTTAAAAAATCGGAAGGAAGAATGGTTGAACTCGAAAAAATGATTGAAAATCTTCAAAAACAAATAGTGGTAAACGAACAGGAAATAACAGCTTTAAAAGACCAACTCGAAAAAATGAATATTAAAGTTGTAATTCTTACTACTAAAGTGGATAGTTTAAATACTGAAAATGTTAATAAAGAAAATGTGATTTCTGCAAAAACCGACGAACTTAATACTGCTTGGTATGTTTATGGAACCCGCAAGGAACTTGCCGAACATAAGGTTATTACTAAAGAAGGTGGTTTTATTGGAATTGGTCGTATGGAAAAGCTTATGGATGGTTTTAATAAAGACTATTTTACAAAAGTTGATATTACAAAACTTAGCTCAATTCCATTAAATTGCAAAAAAGCACATTTGGTAACATCACACCCGTCATCGTCATTTAAGTTTGAAGGCAGCGATAAAAAAGTTGATAAACTTGTAATTACTAATGCTACAGACTTTTGGAGTACATCAAAATATCTTGTTATTGTTGTTGAATAAATTTAAAATATTAAAATTAAAAGCCATTGGTTTTATACCGGTGGCTTTTTTTGTTTTGGGATTTTCTTTAAATTCCTATTCGCAAAAAGAATCTACAGGATTTTTTAAACTATCCTGTCCCGAAAAAAGATGGGTAATATTTCATGTTTTTATTGCAAAAAGAGTTTATAAAATAAGTCTCGAATCATCTGAAAAGGCAAAAGAACTATTAAACGATAAAAACTTTGATGGTGATTTAAATGGTGGGCAGTTAGATGCATTCCGCCACGCATATTGGATGGCTTGTGTTACTCAAAAACATGGATGGAGGGCTGCCCGCTCTCTCGGAAATTCACATGAGAAAGGGAATTACCGTGAATTCAAAAAACATCGTACAGAAGATGGCACTTTTCCAGATGCCCAATCAGGTCAAATGGACTTTTTAAACAATGATGCTGGTATTCAGATTGGTAAAGATAATCCTAAAGCAAATGCTGATGAAATTACTGATATAATTAAAAATGATATAATTAACGGGAAATTATTTATTTTGAAAAAAGACAGACATGGAAATTTCCTAAAATGCAACGGAGAAACTATTAAACCCGAAGAATTAAAAGGTAAGTGGGAGACGCCAAAATGCGTTGTTCCATCTAACAAAGTTAAAAATTAATAAAAAAATTTACAGAATCTAAAAATTTTATATCTTTGTACAATAATTTTAAAATTAATAATTATGAAAAATTTATTTATTTTCTCAATCCTTTTTTTAGGATTCGCAGTTTTTTCTTTTGGTCAAACTAATTTATCATTAAAATTTATTCCAAAAGATGGTAAAGTGTTTACAAAAGAAAATGAACTTTTTGTAGCAACTTTTAGTATTGTTGGTTTAAATTCTGATAAAGAATCAGATAATTTTAAAACCACAATGAGAGCTAATGCAATTGTTAATCACTTTGAAATTGCTCCAAAAGTTAAGGGGCAATCAGAATACCAAGCAACATTAAAATTAAACAAAAAAAGCAAAGAAGTTATAGTACCACTTTTAAAATCTTTAAATGTTACTACTTTAATTGTTAATAATAAGAGTTATACACTCGACCAATTCGACCAAATTAGTAAAGACCTTAAACCAAAATCTGAAGGCAAAGAAAAATCAAAAAC
>JAVHRE010000270.1:0-2949 GCA_036171495.1 Bacteroidales bacterium | reverse complement strand
TACAAAACAATAAAAGACAGCATGTCTAAAGCAGATAAGCAATTTAAAAAATTTATAATTGCATAATATGTTGGAAACACTTAAGAGCAGAAAACAAACCGTCGAAATTGGAGCCATTCTGCCTGGATATAAAGTCCCGAAGGGATTCGGATCTTCTTTAAAAATTAATTCATCAATGCCCATATTAATCCTGAACAGATATTCAACTATTGTGAGAGTTGCGATAAGACCGAACAGAATTGAAGCTGAGACCGAAAGTGATTTTTTAATAACAGGATTGATATTCCACGTACTGTGACTTTGCAGGGAAATAGAAATTCCGGCAAGCAAAAAACATAAGGCGGTATTGGCTTTCATGCTTATCCATTGGGGAGAGATGCTTTTTAAGATTGCGATATCCAAAAACCAGCCAATCAGAACAACAATTCCAATAATTACGGCAGCACTACTTGCTAGTGTTGAAATTGCCCTGAATTTCGCTTCTAAACGATCTTCATTTTTGTTTTTGTAACCTTCTTGCTTTTCATAATTAAATAGTTCAGCCATATAGTAAAAGTAACAAAAATTATGGAAATCTTACATGATTAATATTGAAAACAGAACAGGATATTTAATCATAAAACCAGGCCGTTCCTTTGGGTAACATTTAAAGTATAAAGCCCTGGATGTTCAATAAATAAATCACAATTTTATAATTACACTTATGGAAACGACAGAAAATAAAAGAGCAAATTCAACTGTTCTGTTAATTGACGATAGCTCAATTGACAACTTTGTCAACTCGAAAATCATTTCTCTTTATCACTTTGCTGAAAACACAATTGTATTTTCAAAAGCGAAAAAAGCATTAAATTATTTAGAGGAAATTATTTTATCAGCAACCATCGAAATTCCATTTGTGATTTTTCTAGATTTGGATATGCCGGTGGTTGACGGGTTTGAGTTTTTGAATCAATTTAGTTTGTTCCCGGAAAAAATAAAGAAAAACATAAAAATAGTAATACTAACCAGTTCGTGTAATCATAATGATAAAGAAGTATGCGGAAAACACGATTCTGTGGTGGCATTCTTTAACAAACCTCTGATAAAAAGTGATTTGATGGTACTTGAGCAATTATTGTTAGAAAACTACCAGGTATATTCATGAGTCAGGATGAATAAAAAACTATTCAAAACTAAGAATATTCCGTTTTTAGCTATTCAAAATACAACAACACCGAAAATATAAAAACATGTTCAATATGAGTGAATACATTTGAATCATAAATTAATAAATCATTTACCCCTTAAAAAAATAAAAAAATGAAACATAAAATAGTAGTACCTGCATTAAATCCAAAATCAATAAAAGTGCAATTGGATCACAAGACAATAATCACAATTTCCCGCATGGAAGCGCTCAAGGCGTGGTTATATAGATTTCCGGAAGCAAAAGTTTTAGCAGCTTAGAAATACTTATTTTAGAAATTGTTTCGTAAATTATTAATGGGGCTTATGCTTTATTATTCATTTAATGGAAAGAATTAATGCGGAACTGATAATTTTGCCTTAATTTTGTACTTTATTATCTTGAAACAGGTTTAAGTACTTTTCCTAATTGAATTTTTATGAAAGTTTTACGTTTTTACATTTTATATCGCTTGCAGATAATCCTTATTTTGTTTGGATTAGGAATTTTATCACATATTTATTATGATGTAATAACAGCTTGGATTTGCTACGTACTTGCCACTTTTTCCCTTGTGCTCTATTTCATGATTGGAACGATGCGTATTGTTCAGGAAGCTGTGGCAGAAGGGGATGTAGAGAAAGCTACCAGGTATATCAAAAAAATCAAGTTTCCGCGCTTGTTGTTTAAACCAATACGTTCGGGATATTATATGCTGCAAAGTAACCTGGCAATGGCAACAGACGACCTTACAACTGCCGAAAGCAATATCCGTAAAAGTTTGAATACAAAATCCTCAATTGTGGGTAATGTAAAAGGAGAGAACCTGTTACAGTTAGGTTTTATTCAAATAAAAAAGGGAAATCATAAAGAAGCCCGCTTAACTTTAGTAGAAGCTGTAAAAACAGGCATTGCTGATAAAGAAGCGCTGGCGGCTGCATATCTGCAATTAAGTTCTTTGGAAGTACAACGTACCCAAAACAGAATAGCGAAAGATTATTTTAGAAAAGCCAAGGCATTAAAGCCCAAGTCGGAAGAATTGGTAAAACAATTAAAAACGATGGAAAAACAGCTCGCCCGCATGCCGGGGTAGGGATAGTTAATAGGGATAGTTAATTGGGATTAGTTAATAGGGATTAGTTAATAGTTAATAGGCAAGGGGAAGAGAAAATAGGGAAGAGGGAAGAGGGAAGAGGAAGTAAGTGAGTTTGTTGTTTGATTCCCCCTTGAAAATAGCTTGTCCTGAGCTTGTTGAAGGAGGGTTAGGGGGATTAATACTTAAATTATTTCGAGATATAATTCTTCCACCTTTTTACGTGCCCATGGAGTTTTTCTGAGAAATGTTAAACTTGATTTAACGCTTGGATTACTGGTGAAGCACTTGATGTTAATATGATAACCCAATTGTTCCCAACGGTAAAAAGCAAGTAAATGATTTACTATCATTTCCAAAGTTTTACCATGTAAGGGATTATTGGCTTGGTCTACTTTCATTTATTTCAAATTAATAAGGGTTCGAAAAACTCTGCTTTATCAGTGAAAACGAATCTTACTTATATCCAATTTGTACCCGCGGCTTGGGATTGTCTTTCTTTTCAAGCAATTCATCCAGATATTTAAAAACTACTTCCATATTTTTATCCTGATTATCCACCTTCCTTTTTATTTTTTCTACTTCTAAACGCAATTCTATATTATTTGCCAATATCTCCCTTAGCTGTATAAATGGGTCAATCGGAAAAGTTGGGGGTCAAGTGATAAAAATATAACTTAGCGGAGTA
>JAVHRE010000269.1:0-2954 GCA_036171495.1 Bacteroidales bacterium | reverse complement strand
ACTTTTTACTTTTTACTTTGTTAAGTTATTTTATATTTCGTTTATTTAATGCATTCTGATATTTTGCAGCATTTTTCTGATGTTCGGCTCCTGTTTTTGCAAAATTATGATATCCCGAGAAATCTTCTTTGGCACAAAAATACAAATATTGATGTTTTTGATAATTTAGAACTGCATCAATAGATTTTTGCCAGGGAATACAGATAGGACCTGGAGGTAAACCTTCGTGTAAATAAGTGTTATAAGGCGATTCACATTCGAGATGCTTTTTTAAAACACGATGCAAAGTAAAATCACCAACTGCATAAATCACAGTTGGGTCGGCTTGAAGCCTCATACCCTTATGCAAACGGTTTATGTAAACGCCAGCAATTACTGGCATCTCGTCAATTTTGTAAGCTTCTTGCTGAACAATTGATGCTAAAATTGATACTTCGGTTTGAGTTATGCCATCATTACTTGCAAGTTGTTTTCTGTCATCGTTCCAAAAGGTTTTATATTCTTTTGCCATTCGCGAAAAAAAGTCTTCGGCAGACGTATTCCAATAAAATTCATAAGTATTTGGAATAATCATCACTAAAATATTTTCGTTATTAAAACCATATTTACTTGCGAAAGAGCTTTTATTTAATAAATTCATTACAGAGCTTGAATCGGCTTCGAGATTATTGCCAATTTTTTCTGCTAATTCTTCTTTAGTTCTAAATCCGCGAATAACTATATTAACAGGTTCTTGTTTGCCAGCTCTTAAAAGATTAATCAGTTCATTATTGCTCATGTTGTTATTGAGCTTGTATTTGCCTGGTTTTACATGCTCAGTGTATTTTTTTTGTTCGGCAAGCCATTCAAATGACGATATGTTTAACAATATGCAATTATCTGATAATATTTTCAGTAAATCGTCGAAGTTAGAACCGGTAGGAATATATAAAAATGTTATGTTTTTAGATGTTTTTACATTAGGATAATATATCTTTTTATAATACGAATAGCCTGTAATACCACCAATGAGCAGCAATAAAAAAAATATGCTTAAAATAATTTTAAGAAAAAAGTGAGTTTTAGATTTTTTATTTTTTTTAGTCACTTCCGAAAAATGAAATGCAAAGATAAAAAGAAATGTAACTACTCGTATTGCTTTAAATATAATTGTTCAATAATCAATGTTTAATGTTTAATGTTCAAAAAAGTTCTATGTTCATTGTTTTACTTCTAACTTTTTACTTCTAACTTCTAATAATGAACGGATAAACAATTCTTTTACTTCCCGATACAAAAATTCTTGAAAATGTTTTCAAGCACTTCATTATTAGTTATTTCTCCAGTTATGCTGCCGATATAGTACAGAACTTCTTTAATGTTCTGAACTAATAGAACGGACTGAATATTATTTTCAATTCCATTTTTTGTTTTGATTATGGCGAGCTCGGCTTTTGAAAGTGCATCGAAATGACGAGTATTTGTAATAATAACTTCGTCTGATAAAATGTGAGCCTTTACAACCTTTGTATATATTTCATCTAAAATTAATTCGATATTTATTTTCTTTTTTGCAGATATTATTAAAAATGAGTTGTTGGTTTTAAGGGGAGATGCTGAAACAAGTTCAGCATGACGTTCTGATGGAATATTATCGTCATGGCGGGCTTGACCCGCCATCTCATTATTATTTGCAGATGCTGAAATATCCTGAGTATGAAGGTTTGTGTCGTTTTTAGAGCAAACATTAATTAAATTTTTGCAAAATTTCTCTAAATCTTTTTTCTCACCTTGCTTACATAAATCACTTTTGTTTAGCAGTAAAATTATTGATTGTGAAGTTGTTATTTTACTTAATACTGAGTTGTATATTTTTTCAATTCCAATTTTAGGTGTTAGTGTATCAATCATTAAAAGAATAACTTTCGCTTGTTTTATTTGAGCATAAGAACGGGAAATTCCAATTTTTTCGATTTTATCTTTCGACTCTCTTATTCCGGCAGTATCGGCAAATCTGAAGGAAATTCCTTTGTAAACTATAACATCTTCAATAACATCACGAGTTGTTCCATGAACATCGGACACAATTGCCTTTTCTTCGTTAAGAATTGCATTTAATAATGTTGATTTTCCAACATTAGTATTTCCGGCTATAGTAATAGGAATACCATTTTTAATTGCATTACCTAATTCAAAAGAATTTTTTAAGCGTTGAATTCTTGTGAGCAATTCATTAATAATTTGTAACAGGTTTTTTCGAGGAGCAAATTCAACATCTTCTTCCGAAAAATCAAGTTCTAATTCAATAAGCGAAACTAAATGCAAAAGTTTTTCACGTAAAACAGAGAGTTCGTTTTTAAAGCCACCTCTTAAATGATTAATAGCAAGAGCATGCGAAGCCATATTTGTTGAAGATATTAAATCGGCAATTGCTTCGGCTTGCGAAAGGTCAATTTTACCATTAATAAAGGCTCTTAGCGTAAATTCTCCGGCATTTGCAAGTCTTGCTCCATTTTTTGTTAACAGGTTTAATATTTTTTGTTGAATATATGTGGAACCGTGGCACGAAATTTCAACCATATTTTCGCCGGTATAAGAAAATGGTTTTTTAAAAACACTAATTAAAATATCATCTATAATTATTTTATTATCAAATATGTCAGCTCTATGTATAGTATAGCCGTTTACTTTATTTAATTTTTTATTCTCATTTTTAAATTTAATAATTTTGCTTACAACCTTAAAGCAATTTTCTCCGCTAACTCTTATTAAAGATATTGCCGATGTAACCTGCGAAGTGGCAATAGCACATATAACTGAATCGTCAATCATTGCTTGTTTATTGTTATACAGTTGTTAATACATTGTCATACAGTTGTCAGTATTACTATTGAATAACTTTAGTAAATTATGAATTATAATCTGATGTTACGCAAAATTAACAATTGACTGTTGATTAAAAAATAAAATTCTAT
>JAVHRE010000268.1:0-2969 GCA_036171495.1 Bacteroidales bacterium | reverse complement strand
GAGAGGGAAAAGAAAAAGATAAAACTCAAATTATTCTTGTTTGTAGTATAAAACAACTATTTGCACGGTAAACAAAACAATTTGAAAATTTCTTTCAGATAGTGGTTTACTTATTTTTAGCAGCGGTTTTAGCAGCATCAACTTCAAAAGTTGCTTTATGAGCATCTAAAGGTTTTGCTATTGACTCGGAAAATGAATTTTTCCAAACAATGTTCATTGTAGTAAATTGCATATCGGCAGTTTTTGCCTGAATTTGAAATTCTGCAGTAAATTTTGATTCTTCGCCTGGAAGGAGCATTTCGGCTTTCGATTTAAGGTTTGTTGAAGCAAATTCTTTTCCATCGGGCAATTTCACAACACATTTTGCCGGGTTAATAAAACCGATTTTTTGCCCATTATATTTACAACTGAATTTAGCCCATGTACTTTGAGTTTCTTGTTCGGTTTTTAAAAGAGTACAGGTAAATGGTCCAGCTGTAAAATCTTTTGTGTTAGGTGGTAACTGAAAATCTGTTGCCGGAAAATTTGTTTCGCCAACAATAATTTTGTAAAGTCCTTTTATTTCTACTTCAAATTGAACGACAAGAAAATTATCGGTTCCTTTAAAATCAACAACTTTATTTCTTGATGAATATGGTTCAATAAATATTGGTTTTTCGGTAGGATTTGCTTTAATATTGCCCGAAGTAAATGTGCACTCTTCGCCTTTAAACAATAAATAATCGGCAGTTTTGTTCGATATTTTTATTTTAAATTTAGCGGATTTTACAGTCGAAACAACATCTTCAATAGTAATTGTATATTCATTAGTTTCAATGTTTTGAGAATTATTGTAAACGTTTATATGTTTTGGGTCGGTATTTTGACCAAAGCATGAAATTGTTATAAATGAACAAGCAACGACAAAAAAGTTTAATGTATTTTTTTTCATAATCGTAATTTTCTACAAAGATATAAATTATTTGTAACTATAATCAAACGAGCATAAATTATCATTTACCCCGTTGGATATTTTGTTAATCTTCACTATTAAAAAAAGGACATTGTGGACGCACAAATTAAAAAACAACAAGTCCGGTAGTTGCAATGTTGCTTTTATTTAAAGCTCTATCGTACATATAAAAATCGAATTTAACTGAATCCCAACTCATTGGTACGTCAAAATCGAGATTTACATAAATTGTACATTTTAGTGTTTTGTTCTGACCAATTGGTTCAACGTATTTGGTTCTGAAATAGAAATATGTTCCAATTGCAGGAGTATCAACAACATGATAAATTCCGTCAACCATTTTATACATTGTTATCAATACATTGTTGTAATAATTTCCAGTTCTTTCGTATGGTGGTAATGTGTCGCCATCTTTAAATCCAATATCGCCATTACCATCAATTAAATAATAAGTCAAAACGCATCTTTTAATTTGATTATCGAAAATAGTTGTGTCTTTAATTGGAATAGAAAGAAATTTAATTGCAGGGATTTCTGAATATTTTACAGGTTTTTTGCACGAAACCCAAAATAATGTTAAAACAATTATTATTAAATGTATTACTTTCATTGAAAATGGAAAAAATCAATCAAAATTAAAAAAAAATCAATTAACAATTTATTTTTTTCTAAAATAAATTGTGATAGGAACTCCATTAAAATTAAAAATTGAACGAATCTTATTTTCTATATATCTTTTATATGACTCTTTAATATATTGTGGCAAGTTACAATAAAGTGCAAAACATGGGAAGGGAGTTGGTAGTTGAGTTACATATTTTATTTTTACTAATTTCCCTTTTACAGCTGGCGGTGGATATGCTGAAATTACTTCCAATAAAATTTCGTTTAATTTATGAGTTGGAATTTTTGATTTGCGATTGTTAAATACTTCAATAGCCGTTTCTAACACTTTATGAATTCTTTGTTTTGTAATAGCAGATGTATATATAATAGGCACATCAACAAATGGTTCGATTTTTTCTTTAACATTTTTAGAGTATTCGTCAGTAGTTTTATTGTTTTTTTCAATCAAATCCCATTTATTTACTAAAATTACTAATCCTTTGTTATTGTTTACAATTAATCTGAAAATATTAATGTCTTGAGCTTCTATTCCGCGAGTAGCATCGAGCATTAGTAAGCAAACATCAGAATTTTCTATTGTTTTTACGGCTCTCATTACAGAATAGAATTCTATATTTTCCGAAACTTTACCTTTTTTTCTAAGTCCGGCAGTATCTATAAGAAAAAAGTCCATTCCAAATTTATTGTATCGGGTGTAAATTGAGTCGCGGGTTGTTCCCGCAATTGGTGTAACAATATGCCTGTCCTCACCGATTAATGAGTTTAAAAGTGATGATTTTCCTGCATTAGGGCGACCAACTATAGCAATTTTTGGAAGTTCAGAGCTATCGGCTTCGTTGTCAGTTTTAGGCAAGTATTTAATAGCTTCATCAAGCAATTCGCCGGTACCACTACCAGAAATTGATGATATACAAAACACTTCGCCTAAACCTAATTTATAAAATATTTGAGCATCGGCAATTCTTTCACTATTATCAACTTTATTAGCTACTAAAACAACTTTTTTATTGTTTTTTCTTAAAATATTTGCAACTTCTAAATCGAGGTCGGTAATTTCGCCATACACATCTACTAAAAATAGAATAACGTCAGCTTCGTGAATAGCTAAACTTACTTGTTTTCTGATTTCTGATTCAAAAATATCATCTGAGTTTGTAACATAACCACCGGTATCAATAACAGAAAACTGATTACCACACCATTCGCTTTTTCCGTAATGACGGTCGCGGGTAACACCGCTTGTTTTGTCAACAATGGCTTGTCTGTAACCAACTAATCGGTTAAACAATGTTGATTTTCCTACATTTGGGCGTCCTACAATTGCTATTATTCCTGACATAATTTTACAATGTTTAATGTTCAATGTTCGTCATTAATCGTTAATAATTAG
>JAVHRE010000267.1:11831-14760 GCA_036171495.1 Bacteroidales bacterium | reverse complement strand
TTTCATGGTTTTATAACGTTATTTAACTGAATACTATTTTGTTGAATACTTTTTAAGGGACTACTACAATAACAATCTATAAATGTCCTTGGTTTGTGTTTTCACAAACCAATATAAAACAAATAAAAAAGCCAGAAAATTTCTGGCTTTTTTATTTGTTGTGTAAATTGTTTTACTTTACTTCTTCAAAATCAACATCCTGAACCTCTGCATCTTTTTTTGCATTATTTTGTGAACTTTGTTCTTGTTGTTCTTGTTGTTCTTGATGTGGTTGTTGAGTGTTATTTGCTTGCGATTGTGTGTTTTTATACATTTCTTCCGATGCTGCCTGAAAAACTTTATTAAGTTCTTCGGTTGCCTTATCTATGCTGTCAATATCTTCATTTTTATGAGCATCTTTTAAATTTTGTAAAGCATTTTCAATCGGACCTTTTTTATCGGCAGGAAGTTTATCGCCAAACTCTTTTAATTGTTTTTCGGTTTGGAAAATCAAACTATCGGCATGGTTTAACTTATCAATTTTTTCTTTTGCTTTTTTATCTGATTCAGCATTGACCTCAGCTTCGGCTTTCATCTTTTTAATATCAGCGTCCGAAAGTCCCGATGATGCTTCAATTCTTATACTTTGTTGTTTACCTGTAGCTTTATCTTTTGCCGACACATTTAATATTCCGTTTGCATCAATATCAAAAGTAACCTCAATTTGAGGAATGCCACGTGGAGCAGGAGGTAAACCATCTAAATGAAAACGACCAATTGTTTTATTGTCGCGAGCCATTGAGCGTTCACCTTGCAAAATATGAATTTCAACTGATGATTGATTATCTGCTGCTGTTGTAAAAGTTTCCATTTTACGTGAAGGAATAGTTGTATTTGCTTCAATCAAATGAGTAGTAATGGCACCCAAAGTTTCAATTCCAAGCGAAAGTGGAGTAACATCTAACAAAAGAACATCTGTTACTTCGCCTGTTAATACACCACCTTGAATAGCTGCACCTACAGCAACAACTTCGTCGGGATTTACACCTTTTGATGGAACTTTTCCAAAGAAATCTTCTACAACTTTTTGAATAACTGGTACACGAGTGGAGCCACCAACTAAAATTATTTCGTCAATATCTTTTACAGTTAAACCTGCATCTTGAACTGCTTTACGGCATGGCTCAATAGTTGATTGAACTAATTTATCTATAAGTTGCTCAAATTTAGCACGTGTAAGTGTTTTTACTAAATGCTTTGGTACACCATCAACTGGCATTATATATGGTAAATTTATTTCGGTTTGAGTTGAACTCGAAAGTTCGATTTTTGCCTTTTCAGCAGCTTCTTTTAAACGTTGTAATGACATCGGGTCCTTACGCAAATCAACACCTTCATCTTTTTTAAATTCATCTGCCAACCAGTCTATAACAATTTGGTCAAAATCGTCGCCACCAAGATGTGTATCGCCATTTGTGCTCTTTACTTCAAAAACTCCATCACCCATTTCGAGTATAGATATATCGAAAGTACCACCACCAAGGTCGTAAACAGCAATTTTAATGTCTTTTCCTCTTTTATCTAAACCGTAAGCAAGAGCTGCTGCTGTTGGTTCGTTTATTATTCGTTTTACATTTAATCCGGCAATTTCGCCAGCTTCTTTAGTAGCTTGACGCTGTGAGTCGTTAAAATATGCCGGTACTGTAATTACTGCATCGCTAATTGCTTGACCTAAATAATCTTCGGCAGTTTTTTTCATTTTCTGAAGTATTATTGCCGAAATTTCCTGAGGTGAATAATTTTTATTATCAATTTTAACTCTTGGAGTATTGTTATCACCTTTAATAACATTGTATGATGCGTGTGAAATGTCTTTGCTCACTTCGTCGAATTTAGTGCCCATAAATCTTTTAATTGATGAAACAGTTCGTTTAGAGTTTGTAACTGCTTGTCGTTTAGCTGGGTCGCCAACTTTACGCTCACCATTATCTAAAAATGCAACAATCGAAGGGGTTGTACGTTTGCCTTCGCTATTTGCTATAACAACTGGCTCATTTCCTTCCATTACGGATACACATGAGTTTGTTGTTCCTAAATCAATTCCAATTATTTTTCCCATAATTCTGATATTTTATTTTCAATTTAATTTGCAACAATTTTTCAATGTTCGTGCCATTAAAAAAATCATATAAAATATGGAAATTCTGGCAGTCTGACAATATGTCTTAAAGCCATTTAGTCAAAATAAAAGTCAAAAAGACAGTTATTAAGGAAAATTAAAACCCGAAGACGACCAAAGAAGTAAAGTATTTGAGTTATCGAGAAATTTTAAATTTTTAGTATATTGCCCTAAAGCTAGTGAATCTAAAGTACGAGAATATAAAAAAGGTTTTGTTGGAAGCATTGATTTGTATCTTGAAGTAAATAATCCAATTCCATTACTAATATTCGAAAATGCAGGTCTTTCAGTAACTATTCCGGTTGATGGTTGATTTACCTGCATATATGTATATAAGTCGTCGGAGCCGACTGAAATTGTAACTTCGATACTCGAATGTGCAGCTACTCTTTTTAATACATTTGAGTTATTTGAAAGTTTGTTTCCTAATGTAGTTAAAAATGTTCCACCTGTTAATGTTGCTTCCTTTTTTTCGCCGCCTGATATTGATGCAGAAATTTGTGGTGCAAGTTTAAAATCAATGTACTTTTTTGTGGTATCGGATGAAGTTATTTCGTAATAATAAAATCTTACGTTTGTTTCAAATAAACGTGCATTTGGTTGTGATGTCCATTTTACAGTTAACCCTTTATCACTTTGGTATAGCGGTACGCTTGGAGGCAACGATTCAATAAGTGTAAAATTTTGAATTAAAGATGTTTGGGAAGTAATTGTTTTACCATTTTCAAAAATATTAAGTTTGTATGTGGCAGTGGGGTTTAAATTAGCAAC
>JAVHRE010000267.1:0-11731 GCA_036171495.1 Bacteroidales bacterium | reverse complement strand
TCATTAATTTTAAAATCATTCTTGCACTGCACAACAATAACAATAATTACAACAAAAGCAATAATTTTAAATTTTATATTTTTTAATATTAGCATTTGAATAATTTTATACAACTTTGTATTTAATTTGCAAATGTATTTAATTTATTACAAATAAAAATAATTTATGTCGGTTTATAAAAACGTTAGAAAAGTTACTACTCACGTACTTTCTGAGATGAAACTTAAAGGTGAAAAAATTTCTATGCTCACAGCTTATGATTTTTCAATGGCAAAAATACTCGATGAAGCTGGAATTGATGTGTTATTAGTTGGCGATTCAGCATCAAATGTTATGTTAGGTTACGATACCACTTTACCAATTACTTTAAACGAAATGATTTATTTTGCTTCGGCAGTAGTTCGTGGAACAAAAAGAGCTTTAGTTGTTGTTGATATGCCTTTTGGAACTTATCAGGGAAATTCAAAAGAAGCATTAAGTTCAGCAATACGAATAATGAAAGAAACGGGTGCTTCGGCTGTAAAGCTCGAAGGTGGCGAAGTTGTAAAAGAATCTATACAAAGAATTTTATCTGCTGGCATTCCTGTAATGGGACACTTAGGATTAACTCCTCAAAGTATTAATAAATTCGGCACTTATGTAGTTCGTGCAAGAAATGATGACGAAGCAAAATCTTTAATTTCCGATGCTCATGTTCTTGAGGATGTTGGCTGTTTTTCAATTGTGTTAGAAAAAATCCCTGCTTCATTAGCCGCAAGAGTTGCAAAAGAAGTTAAAATTCCTGTTATTGGAATTGGTGCAGGACATAATGTTGACGGACAAGTTTTAGTTTTACACGATATGCTTGGAATTACAAATGAATTTTCTCCCCGTTTTTTAAGACGTTACCATAATTTATTTGAAGAGATAAAATCGTCTGTAACTCATTATATAAGTGATGTTAAGAATAACGAATTTCCTAATGATAAAGAACAATACTAAAAATAAAAAAAGCAGACTTATAAGCCGGGTTCTGTAATTCGGTAAACCGAAATTTCTATCATTTATCTTGTTCCGAAATCACTTTCGGAATCTAGCAACCTACCCTCCAACATTTGGCGAGCAGCCATATAGCGTTGGTTTACATGGTCTTGCAACTCACGAGGTACACAGCCCACAATGTTGCCATTATGGCTGGTAGGCTCTTACCCTACCTTTTCACCCTTATTCCGCTCCCGATACATCGGGACAGAACGGTAATTTTCTGTTGCATAGCTATACTTTTTCAAGTATCTTCCTGTTAGGAAGCATGATGCTCTTTGTTGCCCGGACTTTCCTCTCTATATTAATATAGAGCGATAGAACAGTCTGCTTTACGCAAAGATACAACAATTTACAAAATAAAAAAAACTGTAATAAATTTTATTACAGTTTTTTTTATTTATATTTTTACTTAAGGGGACTTCTAATCCCGCTTTTGCGCATACGCGTCAAGCTAAGGATTTAAATATTTGGGCTAAAGCCCTTACAATATTGCTTCATGCCCCGACATAAATGTCGGGGCAATAAATGTCGGGGGGGCAGATTTGACAACTTTTAAAAAGTTGTCAAATCTAAAAAACGGCATTGTTAGAGATAAGCAAAGATACCAATGTAAGGAATGCTTCGAGACCCTTGACGAACAAGTGTTTCAAGCTAAAAATTAATTTTTAGCTTGACGCCAATGCGCTTTTGCGGGATTAGAACCCATCTTAATTTGTTGGCGGTTGTTCTTTGCCATTATCTTTTTTTGGTTCGGTTTTAGGAGTTGTCGTTTTAGTTTCGGTTTTAGGAGCTGTTTTAGGAGCTGTGCTTGCTTTAGGTGCTGTGGTTGTACTTGTTTTAGTTGCCGGGTTTGTGTTTGTTTTAGGTGCTTCTGAGTTTACTTTTTTGTCATCAGTTTTTTTAACATCAGTAGTTTTGCTTGTTTTTGCTTTTTTTACATGATGTGTTTTAGATTTAGTTTTACCATGGTCTTGTGTTACCGAAGGTGTTGTTTTACCTTTTTGGTCTTGTGCCATTGAAGGTGTTACTTGTACTGCCAAAAAGGCAACTGCCGCGATAAGAACAAAAATTTTTCTCATAATTATTTTAATTTTAGTTAAACATAAAAACTTTTATCAAAAGTAATAGTGATAAAATTTTTATGTTTGAATTTTAACTTAATAAGTGTTAAAAGATGTATTTGATTAACATTCAGAAATACAACAATATGTGTATTGTATTCAAGTGAAAAAATGTTAATTTTCAGAAAGTTTCTGAAATTCAAAAAATAACAAAGAGAATTAATGCAAATATTTTATAATAAATTTCCATCTTTGTATTATGTCAAAATTGATTTTTAATAAACTTAAGTATATATTGTTTTCAAAACATAAAAAAGGATTTGGAATACATTCTCCTTTTTTGTACGATTTAATAACTTTAGTTTTTAATGATAAAACAAATAAAATTGCTTACCGAAAAATTGATTTATTAAGAAAAGAATTATTGAAATCAAAAGAAATTATAAACGTAACTGATATTGGTGCAGGCTCAAAATTATTTAAATCTACTCAAAGAAAAATTTCTGAAATAGTTAGATACTCTTCAGTTAAAAAAAAACATGGTGAGTTATTATACAGAATATCAGAATTTTATAAACCAAAAACAATACTTGAGTTAGGTACATCATTAGGCATTAGTTGTTCTTATTTATCTTTAGGAAATCCCAATGCAAAAATTGTGACAATTGAAGGATGCCCTCAAATATCTAAAATTGCTCAAAACACATTTTATTTATTAGGAATAAAAAATGTAACATTAGTAAATGGCAAGTTTGATGAAATACTTCCACTTTCTTTTTTCGACTTGCATACATTAGATTTAGTTTTTTTTGATGGAAATCATACAAAACCGGCAACATTAAACTACTTTAAGCAATGTGTTAATTATTCAAATAATAATTCCATTTTTATTTTTGATGATGTTCATTGGTCAATCGAAATGGAAGAAGCGTGGAACGAAATTAAAAAAAACAAAAAAGTAACTTTAACAGTTGATATTGAACAATTTGGAATAGTTTTTTTTGAAAAGGAATTACAGAAACAAGATTTTGTTATAAGATATTAAGAAATAAACAAGAAAATTATGCAGGAAGAAATCATATCACTTCAAAAAATATATAAATACTACCAAATTGGTACAGAGGTAGTAAAAGCATTACGAAATATTAATTTATCAATATTACAAAATGAATATGTAGCTATTATGGGACCATCGGGTTCTGGTAAATCTACTTTAATGAATTTATTAGGATGTTTAGATACTCCAACTTCAGGTCAGTATTTTCTTAATAATAAAGATGTTAGTAGAATGTCTGATAACGAGTTAGCTGAAGTCAGAAACAAAGAAATTGGTTTTGTGTTTCAAACTTTTAACCTTATGCCACGATACAATGCACTTGATAATGTGATACTTCCATTGATATATTCGGGTAAGAAAAAAGCCGAAAGAATTGTTCGCGGTATTGAAGTGTTAAGTAATGTAGGGCTTGCCGATAGAATAAAACACAAGCCCAACGAACTTAGCGGTGGTCAGCGGCAAAGAGTTGCAATTGCAAGAGCAATGGTAAATAATCCGTCAATTATTCTTGCCGATGAGCCAACAGGTAACCTCGACTCAAAAACATCAATTGAAATTATGCGTTTAATTGATGAAATTCATAAGAAGGGGAATACAATTATATTAGTTACTCACGAAGAAGAAATTGCAAAATTTGCAAACAGAATTATTAAACTAAAAGATGGATGGGTAGAATCTGACATTCAAAATAGTGATATAAATAAATTAACTACTGCCAATGAAAATATATACTAAAACAGGCGATGCAGGAACAACTTCATTAATTGGGGGCAAAAGAGTTCCTAAATATAACGAAAGAATTGAAGCTTATGGCACTGTTGATGAACTTATCAGTTACTTCGGATTAATTCGTGACATTATAAGTGATAATGCTTTAAAAGAAAATTTACTTTTTATTCAGGACAGGTTAATGACTTGTGCAGCAATAATTGCAACCGATTGCGACGGCTGTAATATTAAGCTTCCAGTTTTAAATGAAAGTGATGTTGAATTTTTAGAAAAGGAAATTGACAAAATGGAAAACCAACTCGAACCTTTAAAGTCATTTATTTTACCCGGTGGAAATTCAATTTCATCTTATGTTCATATTGCAAGAACCGTTTGCCGCAGAGCCGAACGTAATACTATACATTTAAGTCAAAATTTCAAGGTAAATATAATGGTAATTCAATTTTTAAATCGGCTTTCAGATTACTTATTTGTGTTAGCCAGATATATAATAAAAATTAATGGAGGAACTGAAACTAATTGGAATCCAAAATATTAAAAAAGCCACCCTTTGGGATGGCTTTTTGTGCCCAGGACAAGACTCGAACTTGCATGCTTTTGACGGCGCCAGCCCCTCAAGCTGGTATGTCTACCAATTCCACCACCTGGGCATAATTTTATGCAAAAGTAATAAAAAAAATAATTTTTAATTAATATTTAAATAGCTTTACTTTGTAAATATTAAAACACATAAATGAAATTCGATAGCTATAATTTTTCTATAATATTAAAACAAAATCTACATAATTTAGGATTTAAACGTCCTACCGATATTCAATTTAAAGCAATCCCATCAATTATAAAAGGCGAAGATGTATTAGCTATTGCTCAAACCGGTACCGGTAAAACTGCCGCTTATGCAATTCCTGTTATCGAAATTTTGCACAATAATATAATATTAAATACAAATAATTCGATTCGATGTTTGGTAATGGTTCCAACTCACGAATTGGCAATGCAGGTTTGCGAAGTTTTTGAAAAGTTATCAATTGGATTAAATTTGAACGTTTTGGGAGTTTTTGGAGGAGTTAACATTGAACCACAAATAAAACAATTAAAAAAAGGTGTTGATATACTTATTGCTACACCAGGCAGAATGTTCGATTTGGAACATCAAAAGTTTTTATCTTTGCAAAATGTTGAAATTCTTGTTGTTGATGAAGCTGACAGAATGTTTGAATGTGGCTTTATTGAGCAAATGCACCATTTAATAACAAAGCTCCCAAGAAATCGGCAGACACTTTTTTTCTCAGCAACAATTAACAAAGAAATTAAAGATTTGGCGTATTCAATGGTTAATAATGCAGTTAGGATACAGATTTCGCCAAAAGACACAGTTTCTAAAACTATTAACCATTCGGTTATGTTTGTTAAAATGGATGATAAACGTTTTTTTGCAGAACGTATTATAAAAGAAAATCCCGATAGTAAAATTCTGCTCTTTGTACGAACAAAAATTCGTGCCGAACGCGTTTGTAAAGCATTAGAAAGAGTTGGAATATCAAGCCAAACAATGCACAGCGATAAAAATCAAAATCAACGCGATATTGTTATGCAACAATTTAAAACCGGCAAATGTAAAATATTAATTGCTACCGATATAAGTGCTCGTGGAATTGATATTCCTGATATTGAATTGGTTATTAATTATGACCTTCCCGATGAAGCCGAAAATTATGTGCACCGTGTTGGAAGAACCGGCAGAGCCGATAGGAAAGGAACAGCAATTTCGTTTTGTAGCACTGAAGAAAAAGATTTATTAAACAAAATACAAGGTTTTATAAATAATGAAATAAAGGTTTTAAAAATGAATAATTCCGAATATGAGCAAACTATTGATATTTCAGACCAAAGCGAGCACGACTGGCAAGCATTAATTGATGAAAATGATGCATTTGTTAACAAAAAGAAAAAATATAAATCATGAAAATTTTAAATTGTATATATTCTTTTCTTTATTAGACATCTTTACAAAATAAATTGTTTTAAAGGGGACTTCTAAAAATTAAAACCCAAATATTCAATAACTTGTAGTTAAAAAAATGTTATAGTTATTAACAAAGAAAATTCTTCCTTTAGTCCGATAGTATTAACATCGAGTAGGGGATATAAGACTTTCTGGAGGTTTAATTATGAAGCAAAACAATATTTTCCGCACCTCGTTTCCGCACTCTGCATATTCGGAAAAACGAAAGAAAGAGGCAACTGCCTCTTTCTCAAGTACCCCGAATCGGAATCGAACCGATACAGCCTTTGGGGCCACAGGATTTTAAGTCCTGCGTGTCTACCAATTCCACCACCGGGGCGGTAAAAAAAATCTCCTTTTATAGGAGACCTTTTTGAGCGGGAAACGAGACTCGGACTCGCGACCCCGACCTTGGCAAGGTCGTGCTCTACCAACTGAGCTATTCCCGCATTTTGGAATTGCAAAAATAATAAAATTTATATTCTACAAAAAATATATTTACCTTTATCAAAAAAAAAATGAAAAAAATATTTTTCACATTAACTATTTTATTGAATATCTTCTATTTAGAATGTGATGCTCAAAAAACAATAAATACAGATTCTATAAAAATGCCAAACGACCAGCTAATTCTAAATATAGTGTCGAACACTTGGCTTAATTCGCCCGGTAATATAAAACTTATGCCTGTTTCCATAGGTTCCGAAATTTACATTATGACACCAATAATTGGGAAATACTCTGTATTTAGTATTGCTATTGGCTCTGGTATTGGAGTAAATAATGTTCATAACAATTCATTACCTTATGATAGCTTAGGAATTACAAATTTTAATCCTATTCCCGGTAGTTTTGAATACGAAAAAAATAAAATCACAACCGCTTATATTGATATCCCTTTAGAAATTCGCTTTAGAACTCAACCCAATATCAAAAAAAGAAATTTTAAAGTTGCTTTAGGTGGAAAAATCGGATATTTAATTTCGAGTTATATTAAATATAGAGGTGAAGATTTTAGAGTATCATCAAGCAAAATAGTTAAATTTAAAGAGTATAATGTGAATAATGTGCTTCCTTATAGATATGGAGTATTTTTAAGAGTTGGTTATGGCAAAATGAATTTAATTGTAAATTACACTATCAGTCAATTATTTGAAAAAGATAAAGGACCAGATGTAATTCCTGTTTCATTTGGTTTTTCGTTTACTTTTTTATAAATATTTTATTTCATGTTACAAATATTTTTATTTGTTTATTTTTGTGCCTTAAATTATTTATAAAATGAAGCATTCACGACCAAAAATTTGGACACACAGCTTGTTCCGCTCAAGCGGAAACTTGTTCCGATTGAGCGGAAAGGGAATGATTATATTTGCATCCAACATTAATAGATTTGACAACTTTTTAAAAGTTGTCAAATCTATAAATACCAACTAATTAATAAAATATAAACACATGAAAAACATATTAATTATTGGTGCTGGATTTTCGGCTGGTGTAATGATAAAATATTTACTAAGTAAAGCCGATGAAAATAAATGGAACATCACTGTTGGCGATATTTCTAAAGAAAAGGCTCAAAATAAAATAGGAAATAATGATAGAGCTAATGCAATATTTTTTGATATTAATGATGAAAAACTAAAAACAGAGCAAATATCAAATGCCGATGTTGTAATTTCTTTTCTTCCGGCATCATTTCATTTGATTGTTGCTAAAGAATGTGTTAAACAAGGCAAACACATGCTTACCGCTTCTTATGTTTCAAAAGAGATGAAAGAATTAGATTCCGAAGCTCGTGCAAAAGGTATAGCGTTGTTAAATGAACTGGGAGTTGACCCTGGAATTGACCACATGTCGGCAATGAGAATTATAGATAAAATTAAAAATTCCGGCGGTAAGTTACTTGCATTTTCCTCAAATACTGGCGGATTAATTGCTCCCGAATACGACAATAATCCTTGGAATTATAAATTTACTTGGAACCCACGAAATGTTGTTGTTGCCGGACAAGGAACTGCAAAATATATTGAAAAAGGAACTTATAAATATATTCCTTACAATCAGTTGTTTAAAAGAATTTATAAAACTAAAGTTTTAAATTTAGGTGAATTTGATGTTTATGCAAACCGCGACTCACTTAGTTATCGCGAAACTTATGGAATTCAAGATATTCCTTCGCTTTTTAGAGGTACAATGAGACGCCCCGGATATTGTGAAGCATGGAATGTTTTTGTTCAATTGGGTGCAACCGACGATGCATACCAATTAGAGAATGTCGCTCAAATGACTTATCGCGATTTTATCAATTTATATTTGCCTTACGATGAAAAACTTAATGTTGAAGAAAAACTTTGTAAATTTCTTAACATCTTGCCTAATTCCGAAACAATGAGAAAACTAATTTGGCTTGGCATTTTTGAGAAGAAATTAATTGGTTTGAATAAAGCCACACCAGCTCAGGTTTTACAACATATTCTCGAAGAAAAATGGAAACTTTCGCCCGAAGATAAAGACATGATAGTTATGCAACATAAGTTTGAATATGTTTTAAACAATGTTCACAAACAAATAACTTCATCTTTAGCTGTTTTTGGTAAAAACGCAACCGAAACTTCTATGGCTATTACTGTCGGAATGCCCGTTGCTATTGCAACTGAAATGTTGTTGCAAGGAAAAATTAACGTATTAGGAGTTCATACTCCCGTTATTCCAGAACTTTACGAACCAATACTTAACAAATTGGAAAATTTTGGCATTAAATTTATTGACGAAGAAATAGAATTAGCATAGTTAATAAATATATGAAACATTCACGACCAAAAATTTGGACACACAGCTTGTTCCGCTCAAGCGGAAACTTGTTCCGATTGAGCGGAAAGGGAATGATTATATTTGCATCCAACATTAATAGATTTGACAACTTTTTAAAAGTTGTCAAATCTTTAAATACCAATTAATTAATAAAACATAAACAGATGAAAATAAAACTTTTTATACTTATAATTATTTTTACTTCATGTTCACAGGTAACATTAATTAAACTGACACATGGTAACGAAAGCAACTGGAACGAAGTAAAAAAACAAGATGTCCCGGATATGGTGATTTCAGCTTTTGTAAGTAAATATAATAATGCTGAAGTAATAAGATATTATAAAATTGGCAAAAACAAATATGTTATAAGATTTGTTTGTAACAAAGTTAATTCTTTAGCTGTGTTCTCATCTTTAGGTATATCAGAAGATGAAAGATTAGACGAACAGGATGAATATTATTTCGACGAAGATATTGAATACTGGGATTATGATAATTACGAATAGAAAATAGCAAAAAACAAGTACTTAAAGTAAATTAAAGTTTGCGGTACTAAAAGTACTATAGACACTCAAAGTATTCAAAGCACTTTATGAACTTTACAAACTCTATGAAAGCAGTTGAATACCTCTTTTTCATTTTTAGCACTTTGTTCGCTTGTCAGAATACAAATGCTTCTTCCGGTTTTATTCCCGGCGTACCAAATAAAGGGAATACATCAGATGACTGCTACCCCAGCAATTGCGACAGTTCTTCCAATGTAATTTGTTTAACCAATGTTACACCTCCATTAAACCATCCGATATGTAGTGAGGAAAAGAGTTATAAAGTTTATAAAGTTGAAAGTTATAAAGTAAAGAGCAAAAACTTTACAAACTTTATGAACTTTGAACACTTCGATAAACTCAGTGCAACGCTTTATAAACTAAAAGATGACAAATTGCCAGATAATTCATGGACGGTATTCGAAACAGGCATTTATATTGGTGCTTACTTCGCTAATAAATCTACTGCAAGTATTTATGATGGTTATGGCTTTGACCCTAATGGAGTTAAAAACGATTTCGCAAACAGTTTTATGAATCAAACCATAAATTATAATTATGGAGGCGGAAACGGGCAGCCCGACCTGATTGCTCAAGCACTGAATGTTAATCACGGTGACTGGAGCTTTGACCAAACCGATATGCCCTTGAAAATGAAATACAATCCGGGTATTATAATTGGTATTCACACAAAGTATGGTTTCACAAAAAAGGACGCACTGATATTAAATGTAAGCGGAACCCGGCTCACTGTTACCGGAGACTTTACCATTACGCTAAACACTACTCCGGTTGGCAATACACAGCCCGGCTATATAAATGCCCCGACATTTGCTATAACCGGAGGCGAACAGCGTGTACTTTTTCAGATGGGATACCGAAGAATACTTGGAAATAACGAACGGATTAATTTTTTTATTGAAGGTGGAGCGGAACTCGATATGGCTAAACTTATTAAAAACCAGCTTACTATAAATAATTTGCAGATAGACCTCACTACTTATTACAGCTATCCGCAATGGAATGTGTTTCGTGCAAAGCATCTTAGCGGTGTGGGATTAGGTGCATTTGGAGGTTTAGGATTAAACCTTTCTGTAAATCCAAAATGCAATATTCAATTAGTTTACAATCCATCTTACGAAAAAATAAACATAGGAATAAATACTAAAATCAAATTGCAAAACACAATTGGATTGAGGATTTATTATATTATATAATGTTTTTGAATACCTTGGCAGTTCGAGTATTGTAGCAGTTTTACAAGAAATTATCAGAATATCGGTGACAGAATATTATACACTAACCGTTAGAATAAAACTAAACATTTATTTTTTCCAAAAAGTATTTTTTAAACTTTATAATGTTGGAGATAACTCTAACTTTGGGAAAAGGGAATTTGATTTAATAGTTCGACTAAACTCACGCCGAAGTTTGTGGTGTTTGTGTAATTTATGGAAAGCATTTGTTTATTAATAACTTAAAGCGACTGTGTAGTTACAATATTATTTTGAAAATTATATTATTTTGAAAATTATTTTTTATTGTATATTTAACTTTTTAATTGTTGTTTATTTTTAATTATTAATATGTTTATAACTAAATATTTAACTTATTGTTCTAAAGCAATATTTTTATGCTTCTTTGCAACTTTGTTTTCATTATCAATTTTTGCTCAAGGACCAAAAGGTTATTTAGAAGTTGTTGGAAAAGTTAAAGTTGGCAAAAAAATGGTAAACGCTGCTAATGTTACCGTTTACCTAAATGACAATAAAATTCAAAGTGTAATAACCTCAACTGATGGTAAGTTTAATTTTAAATTTGATATTGATAAACAATATATTGTTGAAGTTGCAGGACAAGGATTAGTTACTAAAAAAGTTCTTTTCGACACTAAAGCTCCTGACAAAGACTTAATTTACAAGTATTCTTTTACAGTTGAGTTATTTGAATCATATCCAGGTATTGATGTTTCGTCATTGAATAAACCAGTAGCAAAAGTAAATTATAACGGAGAAGATGATGCGTTTAATTATGATGTCACTTACACCGAGCTAATGCGCAAAGAAATTGATAAAATAACTACTCAAATTGAAGCATATAAAAAACAAACCTACCAACAATTAGTTAGTAAAGCTGATGAGTTATTTAAAACTGAAAAATACGAGGAAGCCATTACATATTACGAAAAAGCAACTGATGCAGATCCTTATAGCGACTATCCGGATAAACAAATTATGGAATGTGAAAAAAGAACCGCAAATAAAAATACTAACGATTCACGATTCACTAAATTAATTGCAGATGCTGATAATAACTTCAATAATAAAAATTATTTATCCGCAAAAGATAATTATCAAAAAGCTACTGCAATTAAACCGTCTGAACAATATCCGAAAACAAAACTCACAGAAATTGATAAAATTTTAGCCGATAATGCTACAAAAGATAAAGCTGATGCTGATGCAAAAGCTAAATTAGAAGCAGATGCCAAAGC
>JAVHRE010000266.1:0-3003 GCA_036171495.1 Bacteroidales bacterium | reverse complement strand
TGTCGCATATCGTCGTTATTGGTTCTTAAAGCAAGAGCCTTGTAAAAATCTACGGCTTGTTGTTCGTTTATTATTGCAAAATCGAGAATGTCGTCAACTGAATTAAACTCTTTCATATTCTTTGTTTTTAATTGTAAATGAATTATTAAAATATTTTTCAAATTGCATTACAAAATTATCGCAGCCAAAATCGAATAGTTTATTGTTATTGTCGGTTGTTGTATTTTCAAAAACTAACATTTCGGTGCTATTTGTTTTAGCAATTTCTTTTAACATTTCAGCATTTACTTCTTCTCCATTTTGAATGCCTTTTATATTAAGTTTTTTTGCAAGTGATACAAGCTGGGTTAAATTGCAATCGGAAATAAATTCTGAATTAATTCCTTCAAACTGCTGAATAATTTTTTGAGTGTTTGTAAAGCTTCCGCCGGTTTCAAATGGGAAAGATGCAGGAAGAATAAGCGATGCAAGTTTTGCTGTTTCGGTCATAAAATAATCCTGAACAACAACAAAATCGGTGTTTTTAAACCAATTATTTACGTTGTTGTTTTTTATAGAGCAACCTATTGGGTCTTCGCCAAAAACAAAGAAGTTTTTAATTTTTCCGGAACCTAATTTTTCTTTTAAGTTATTTGTTAGGGAGTCAACTTCAAAGTTAATAATTCCTTCGGAATTATTTTTCTCTTTAAGTGAAATAATTCCCATCGAAGTTTTGCCGAGCTTGCCTGTTAACATTGCAAAATTACGAATTTCAACAGATGCGTTTGCCGAAACTTCTTTTTCCGAGAAAACTAAAATTGAATTGGCTATGATATTATAACCATCGGCAAAATTTGCTATTGTGTCATTTGTCGCTCCTGATTTTTTAACAAGTTCGTCGAAGTTATCTGTAAGTACAAGTTTTTTATAATTGTCGAACCCTTTGCATTTCGACGAAATAAATAAATTGTTTTGTTTGTTTTGTGAAACAAGATAATAATTTGCAGCTTTTATAAAATGATAATATGATTTAATGTGCAAAGTGTTTTCGGTTTTATATTCTACCGAAGATTTATTATGAGTGGTAATTAATTCGACATTTATGTGTTTAAGATATTTTTGATTTTCAATCATAAAACCAACAACTGCATTGTCTGAATTAATTTCTGAGCCAAACAAAACAATTTTTTCGGCACCATTTATTTGTTCAAATGGAGTATTCGCAAAGCTATTTTGTTTATAACCATTGCCTCTGCCTAAATAATGGAACGAACCAATATTTTGTGTTTTAATTCCCTCTGATGCAAACTTTTTAACTAAAAATATTTCCTCGTTTGATAATCTTGCTCCTGCAAAAATGGCAGTTTCGTCAGGATTGATAGAACTAATTTTATTTGCAATAATTGAATAAGCTTCTTCGAATGAAATTTCTTTAAATTCTCCATTTTGTTTTAACAATGGTTTTGTTATTCGTGATTTATCATTTATTTTGTTATAACCAAATTTTGGAAAACGGCAAATATTTCCGTTAGTATTAATTAATCCGTTGCTGCCAGTAACACGCCAGATAAAATTTCCTTTTTGGTGATATTCAATTTCGCAACCTACGGAACAATAATTACAAATTGATTGAATAGAATTTGTAAGAACTGGTCCAGGTTTAAACGGAACATTTTCGGTAATTGCAGCAGTTGGGCAGGTTGATATGCACATTCCACATGATTCACAATTTGTATCGGCAAGATTTTTCCCTAAACTTGGTACAACATAAGTATCGAATCCTCTATTTACTAAACCTAAAGCATTTGCCCCAACAACTTCGCGACAAATTCTTACACAACGTGCACACAAAATACATTTATTGTTATCTATTTCAATAAAGGGATGTTCAAATTTTACTGCAAATTGTTTAAAATCACCTTTATATTTTTCTTGTGTTGCTTTATAATCGGTTGATTGTTTTTTTAAATCGCAAGTATAATATTCTACACAACCACATTCAAGACAACGATTAGCTTCTTGTTGTGCAACTTTTTCGTTTTCGTAACCCAGCTCTACTTCTTTAAAATTAATTCTTTTGGCAGAATCCATTGTTGGCATTTCGTGTCTTATTTGTTTTGCAAAATGTCCTTTATAATCTTCTTTAATTTGTTTTTTGAAGTTATCTTTTTTGCTTATAAATTCGTAATTTTCGGGAGTTAATTTTTGTCCTGTTAAATATTGATGACAACTATTTGATGCTTTTCGTGCCTGTGCAATTGCTTCAATTACTGTTGCTGGACCAGTAACTCCGTCGCCAGCGGCAAAAATTGAACTTATTCCTGTTTGTAATGTTACAGGATTTGCATCTAAATTACCCCATTTATTAATTTTTAGTTGCTCGTTGTTAGTATTTTGATTTATATCTGTAATAAATTCGGCTATTGTTTTTTGTCCAATTGCAGCAAGAATGTAATCAACAGGAACATTAAAATCTGAATTTTCTACAACCATTGGTCTGCGACGACCAGAAGCGTCGGGTTCGCCTAATTCCATTTTTAAACAAGTAATTGATTTAACTTTTCCTTGCTCATCTTTATTCACTTTTTTGGGAGCGGTAAGAAACATGTATTCAACACCTTCTAATTTCGATTCGTGAATTTCGATAGGATTAGCAGGCATTTCCTTTTCGGTTCGGCGATAAATTACATAAACTTTATCGGCATGGCAACGAATTGATGTACGGCAACAATCCATAGCTGTGTTACCACCGCCAATTACTGCAATAGTTTTACCTTTAAAATCATATTGTTGACCAGTAATTTCCATGTTACGTAAAAACTCAATTCCACTAAAAACATTTTCGGCATCGTCGCCCTCACAACCTATTGGAGTTCCGCCTTGCGAACCAATTGTTAAAATTGTTGTCTGGTATTTTTCTTTAATTTCTTTATAGCTTATATTTTTGCCAAGTTCTTTGTTATAATAAATATTAGCACCTAATTCAGTAATGGCAGCAACTTCTTTGTCTATAATGTTATTTGG
>JAVHRE010000265.1:0-3013 GCA_036171495.1 Bacteroidales bacterium | reverse complement strand
TTGGGGCTTTCATTTTTGAAAATCTTTGACTTTATGGACAGGCACTAAATAGTGTTTGTCAGTAATGTCTGGTATTTTTGAAAGGTTAAAAGTTTAAGGTTTGTAGTTCATTGTTTAACATACAAACAAATTAATCAAAGATTGATATTGCGGACAAACTCTACTTATCTTTATTTTGTTTTTTTACGCTATCAAGTCCTTGTTGCATTTGGTTTACAGAGCTACCAAGGCTGTCCATAGATTCATTCATTGCATTATTTAATTCGTCTTCAAGTGATTTATTGTCAGTTTTATTAATTCCTTTGTCTAATGTGTTATTTAAGCTTTCAATTTCTGTTCTTGAGTTCATCTCATAATATAATTGCCATCCGGAAACAGCATTTGCAATAAATGAAATAATTATAGCCGCAATAATTAGTCCCTTTTTACCCTTCCTTTTGTTAGAAATTATTAATGCAATAACAGCTAAAATTAAAGATGGAACTCCTATAAAAATGCCAAAAGTTCCCAATATGGGAATTATTGAGACTAACAATACGAGCAATGAAATTGCAAAAGCAATAATACCTAACATTTTACTGGCATTTGATTTTTTAACCTGTTCTTCCATAAAATATTTTTTTAATGTTTTATAAATTTTGACCAGAACTATCCGAAAGCTTAAATTTAAAAAATGTGGAAAATTTTCACAACTTTGAGGTATCTAATCTTCAAAGAAAAAATTTATGAGCCTTTTCCGCAGAAACAAAAATAATAATAAACCAGTAATCCGCCAAATAATTAATTTAATTCCACGTAATATACTTATGGTGGGATTAGAAGTCCCCTTAACTAATCTATCAGAAAGTACCAAAGTGATAAGTATTGTTCTAAATAGTATTTGCAAGAAAACGTCAACTACTGTATTTCGGCAAATGGTACAGTGAGTTTATCGAACTGCTCAACACAAGCTATTCCGCCATTGTTCCGCCGAAGCGGAACAATTGTGCATATCATATGCTCGAAAAGAGATTGCAAATCGTTCCGCCGAAGCGGAACGAAGGCAGTGAGATTTTCAAAACTTCGCAAGCCTTGAACTCGAACATTACTCACATTTATTTTTATAGTTCGACGGATTCGACTTTGCTCACCGCAGGCAGGCTCACTACAAGTTTTTAAAGGTGTTTTCCGCAAAAGCGGAGCAAGCAGTGAAATCGCGGAGTTTACACTGAGCTTTGCGAATGTGCTAAGTTCTGATTCAAACACTGACTTTGTGGACAGACACTATATAGTTTATCAAATAAGTAAACGGAATGAAATAGCAATTATCTAACGGGGTAAATTGCGTTAGAGTTTATACTGACGCAGGAAGTACGGGAAATGATACATAGTTGGACATTAATAAAATCATATTACCTTTACACTGATTAGTTACAAAACAAATTATGATAGAAAAACCGGAAGAAAATAAAAAAGATGCTCAAATTATTGAAAGGCTCGAATACCTCGAACAAAGAATTGGGCAACTTGAGTCATTGTTGGGAATTAAAAAAGTTTCTCACGAAGAATTTATTACAAACAAAAAAGATTTGAATATTGATGAAATAAAGCAAAAATCATCAAAGGTTGAAACTGAATCTATAATGGAAACTAATATTGGCGAATTTGGTTTGGCTTGGTTAGGTAGTATTGTTCTTTTGTTTGGAATTGTTTTTTTAACTCAATATATTCAAGGAATCGGGCAACCGCTTTTTTCTACAGTTTTTGGTTATATTGCTGCTTCAATTATTTTTTATATATCATATAAGTTTAAAAAATCATTTGCAGATTTATCCGATAAATTTTACATAATAAGTCATATATTAGTTTATTACGTTACATTAAGATTATATTATTATACTTCATTTCCATTATTGTCTGTAGAGGCAATGCCTTTAATTTTACTTTTAGCATTAAGTTCGGTTCAAATTTTTATATCGTTACGTAGAAAATCGGAATTGTTTGCTTCAGTTTCACTAATAATGCTTATTGTAACTGCTTATATTTGCAGTTACGTTCAATTATCTTTTGCGATAATCACAATTACTTCAATATTGTCTGTTTACTTTGTTTATAAATTAAGATGGTGGAAGCAGCTTTTATTGTTCCAATTTTTCACTTATTTCTTTTTCTTAATATGGCATTTAAATAATCAAAGTTTAAACACAAACGTTGTTATTAATGACCATTTTGCAATAATTTATTTGTTTATAATTGTTTCTGCATATTCATTTATTACATTAATAAAACAAAGTGAAAATATTACTAATGTGGTAGTGTTTGTTTCGGTAATTACAAATGGATTTCTTTTTTCACTAATACTTATATTATATGTGTTATCATATTATTCAGCTAATTATATCGGAGTATGTGCATCTATTTCAATAATTTGTTTGCTCATTTCTGTCTTGTTAAAAAAATATTCCGGTTGGAAATTTACTCCGGCATTTTATGCTTTATATGGCTTTATTACTTTAAGCATTTCTGTTTATGGAATATATGGTTTACCCTTGGCATTTTTATTATTATCAATTCAAAGTTTATTAGTTGTGTCAATGGCTATTTGGTTTAAATCGAGAATAATTGTAGTAATGAATTTTTTCCTTTTTATATCTTTACTTGCAACTTATTTGTTTACTTCAAGTTCAGTTAATGGTATTAATTTTTCATTTGCAGCAGTTGCTCTAATTTCTGCAAGAGTAATAAACTGGAAAAAGGAAAGACTTGAAATTCAAACAGAATTACTCCGTGATGTATATTTAATTGTAGCATTTTTCACAGTATTATATGCACTATATAGAGCTTTGCCAAGTAACTATATTACTTTGTCATGGGCAATTGCTGCAGTAGTTTATTTTATTGCCAGTTTGTTATTAAAAAATAATAAATACAGACTAATGTCAATTTTTACAATGTTAGCTGCAACTTTTTATCTTTTTATTGTTGATTTAGCAGTAATTGATATGGTTTACAGAATACTTGCATTTATGTTTGT
>JAVHRE010000264.1:0-14877 GCA_036171495.1 Bacteroidales bacterium | reverse complement strand
ATTCAGCATTAACAATTAATTTTTAATGTTCGTCATTAATCGTTAATAATTAATCGTTAATAATTAATTTTTGTAATTTAGCGAACAAATATACAAAAAAAAATGAATGTGTTTTCGCATATTGGAAGATACGCTATATTAATGAGAAAGGTTTTTTCCCGACCAGAAAAAGCTCATATTTTTTTCAAACAAATATTCCACGAAATAGATTCTTTAGGAATTAATTCTTTAGGAATTGTAATGATAGTTTCATTTTTTATGGGAGCTGTTATAACTTTACAAACTGCTTATAATATAACAAGTCCTTTTGTCCCATTATATTTTGTAGGATTAGGTACTCGTGATTCAATGATACTTGAGTTTTCTTCGACAATTGCCGGATTGGTTTTAGCAGGGAAAGTAGGTTCAAGTATTGCTTCGGAAATTGGTACCATGAGGGTTACAGAACAAATAGACGCATTAGAAATTATGGGTATTAATTCGGCAAGTTATTTGATTTCATCAAAAATTATTGCTGCTGTTTTTATTAATCCATTTCTAACATTAATCAGTATATTTACAGGTGTTTTTGGAGGATATATTTCAGGAGTATTATCTGGAGCAGTATCAAGCCAAAATTTTATTTATGGGATTCAATATGGATTTGAACCATATTATATTACATATACATTAATTAAAACAGTGTTTTTTGCTTTTATTATCACATCAGTTTCGTCATATCAGGGATATTATTGTTCGGGTGGTGCATTGGAAGTCGGAAAATCAAGCACAAAAGCAGTAGTATATAGCAGTTTATTGATTTTATTGTTTAATGTTATTTTAACCCAACTATTACTAACACATGATTGAAGTAAATAACATAAGCAAACAATTTGATGATGGTTATAAAGTTTTAGAAAATATAAACATTGTTTTTGAAACAGGAAAAACTAATCTTGTAATTGGTCAAAGCGGTTCAGGAAAAACTGTACTTCTTAAATCGCTTGTAGGTTTACTCGAAGTTGACGAAGGAAGCATAAACTTTGATAAACGTAACTTTACGACAATGAATTTTAAAGAAAGAAAATTAGTACGACAAGAATTTGGAATGGTTTTTCAAGGAGGTGCATTATTTGATTCGCTGTCAGTAATTGAAAATGTAATGTTTCCTTTAAACTTGTTCTCCGAATTATCACATTCTGAAAAATTAGAACGAGCTAATTTTTGTTTAAAAAGAGTTGATTTATTAAACAAAAATCATTCATTGCCATCGGAAATAAGTGGCGGAATGAAAAAAAGAGTTGCAATTGCCCGTGCTATTGCTTTAAATCCTAAATATTTATTTTGCGATGAACCAAACTCAGGTTTAGACCCTATAACATCAATATTAATAGATAATCTTATAAAAGAAATTACTTGCGAATATCAAATTACAACAATTATTAATACCCACGATATGAATTCTGTAATGGAAATTGGCGATAAAGTAATTTATATATATAAAGGGCGTAAATGGTGGGAAGGCAATAAAACTCAAATTTTAAATACCGATAACAAAGAACTTAATGATTTTGTTTTTGCATCGGAACTAACAAAAATTATTAAATCGAAAACCAATTTTTAGTTTCAGATTTTTAACTTTATTAAGTTATTTGTTATTAAGTTATTTGTTATTAAGTTATTTGTTATTAAGTTATTTAGTTATTGGTTATTGAGTTTATTGAACGCTTACTTCCTTAATAACTTAATTTCTTTAATAACTTAATTTCTTTAATAACTTAATTTCTTTAATAACTTAATAACTATTAATCCAATAACCTAACTGCAACCTCAAATTAAAAACCATAAACCAATTTGTTTTGTGTAAGGTGAGTTATTAGTTAAAATTAGCTAAAATGGATTCAAATATTATAATTCCATCAGTATTTGACAATTCTGTATCGGAAGCTCTTTCGGGATGAGGCATCATTCCAAACACATTTTTATTTGCATTACAAATTCCGGCAATATTTTCGACTGAACCATTTGGATTTGAGTCACAACCAACATTTCCAGTTTCATCGCAATATCTAAAAATAATTTGTTCGTTTAAACGCATTGATTTAAGAGTTTCGTTATCTGCATAATAACGACCTTCGGCATGAGCAATAGGAATTTTTAAAGCCAGAGCCTTATTAACTAATTTTGTTAGCGATGAGTTACTATTACTTGCTTTTATAAAAGTGTTTTTGCAAATAAACTTTTGATTAGAATTTGCTAATAATGCACCAGACAATAAATGAGTTTCGCATAAAATTTGGAAACCATTACACACGCCAAAAACAAAACCACCATTATTGGCAAACTCAACTACTTTTTCCATAATAGGTGAAAAACGGGCAATCGCACCCGAACGCAAATAATCTCCAAAAGAAAATCCACCCGGAAGTATTATAGCGTCAACCTTTTTTAAGGTTTTGTCTTTATGCCACAGCTCAGCAACATCTTGCCTTAAAATATCTTTAAGAACATAAATCATATCTTGGTCGCAATTCGAACCCGGAAAAATAACAACTCCAAACTTCATATAAAATGTAATTATAATAATTGAACAAAAGTAAATATTTTAATTGTATATTGAAAGTTAAAAGTGCCTATTTAAAATTGATTATTGTCTATTAATTATTGTTTAAAAAATTATCAATAAACAATTGAATATTAACTGTTTATTATTGTATGTTAAAAATAATTAATTATCAATTATCAATTATCAATTCTTTTAATTGTATTTTTGAATTGTTAAATATTTTTATTAAATGGATATAAGTAACGAAGAGATTAACGACTTTATAGATACCGTAAAATCACTGTCAGCTTACAATTTTTCTGAATATACCGATAAATCGTTTAGAAGGCGAATGGAGAAAATTGTAAACGATAATAATTGCAGTTTAACAGACATAATAAAAAAAATTAAAAAAAATTCCGATTTTTTAGAAAAAACTGTTCGTAATATTACAGTAAATACTACCGAAATTTTTAGAGACCCAAAAGTATGGCTCGAAATTGAAAAAGAAGTTGTTCCAAGATTAGAGAAATTAGAAACAATAAATATATGGCACGCCGGATGTTCATCGGGACAAGAGCTATATTCAATGTTAATGTTTTTAAGCGAACACGGATTGCTCGAAAAAACAAAATCAATAGGCACTGATATTAATTCTGAAATATTAGAAGAAGCCAGAAAAGGACAATTCAAATATCGTTTTAATGCCGAGTATTTACCAAATTTTGACCAAGTTTTAAACTATAAACCTGCTCAGGAAAAAGTCCCCTATTCTAAATATATGGAAATAAATCAACTGCTTGATATTATTAAAATAAAACCTCAAATATTGTCGAAAGCTGCATTTCATAAGCACGACTTAGTAAACGATAAAAATATTTTTGGAATCAAATTCGACTTAATAATGTGCAGAAATGTTCTGATTTATTTTAATAATAATTTGCAAAACAAAATATTTGATTTGTTTTGGGACTGCTTAACAGATAACGGAGTATTAATAATAGGTTTACACGAAAGTATTATGGGATATGCAGCTATAAAATACACAAAAAAAGGACAATGCTATTTTAAAAAACTTGCTAATTTATAATAATGGATAAATATCAACATGATATATTAAACATTATAGACGAGCATACTTCGAACAAAATAAAAGAAATTATTTTTAATGAATTTAAAATTGATTTATCGTTTATTGAAGATTTAATTTTTAGAAAAAGATTAACCTATTCGTTAAACTTTCAGCAAATTAAACCTGAAGATATAGTTGAAAGAAATAAAAATTTAACTAATGAGCAAATAGAAATTATTTTGCATTGCGTTTTCCCCGATGAATGCGAATTATTTAGAGATACCGATACTTGGCTTTTTTTTAAATATAATATTTTAAATACACTGATTTCTGAAAACAAAAATAAAATATTGATTTACAATGCTACTGCCGGAGAAGATTTATACAGCATTTTAATTTTGTTAAATGAATTAAAAATACTTGATAATTTTGAAATCACAGTAACTTCGCCATCAAATTATTCTATAAATAATATTAAAAACGGCATTATAGCACAACCTAAAAGCAGAATATCATTCCTGAATTTTAAAACAATAGTAACAAATGATAGTATTTCAACATATTTAGAGTATAACAATACTAAATTAATATTCAACAACAAATTGCTCAACAACACTAATATTTTTAAAAGCATTCCTTTTGATAAAAATATAGAAGATTATGATTTAGTTTTATGCAGAAATAAAACATTATGTTTTAATAAAGTAAATTCCGAAAATTTATTTATCGAAATATCAAAACATGTTAAATCACAAGGATATATTATTATTGGCACAAATGAAAATTTTTCAACTAACCTTTTAAATACTTATAATACAATTTCATTAAGCGAAAAGATATTTCAAAAAAAATGAATAACAAAGCCATAGTAATTGGAGGTTCAGCAGGCAGTTTTAAAATAGTTATGCAAATTTTAGCATCGCTACCAAAAGATTTTAATATACCGATTTTTTTATGCTTACATCGTTTACGCTCAGCAAGAAAAGGATTTATAGAAACTTTAAAAGTAAAATCAACAATAAAAATTATTGAACCACACGACAACGAAATTATTGAGCCACATTATATTTATGTTGCCCCAGCTAATTACCACATGTATATTATTGATGGAAAAATAAGACTTTCGGTTGAAGAAGAGCTCAATCATTCGAGACCTTCAATAGATATAACTTTTTATAGTGCTGCCGAATATTATAAAAAAAACTTGCTTGGCATTATTTTATCGGGAGCAAACAACGACGGAGCAAATGGATTTTTAAAAATTAAAGAAAATGGAGGAAAAACTATTGCTCAAATACCCAACGAATGTGAAGTTTCGGTTATGCCACTATCATGCATTAATAATGAAAGTGTAGATAAAATATTAACAATCAATGAGATTATTGAAAATATTATTTTTTTTATTTATACTAATATTTGAATTGTTTTTCTAAACTTTTCGATAACTTTAAGCCAAAAATAAATTGAATTATGGCTTTAAAAACGTCTACTGCATATTCTTTTCATTCACTGTTAAATAAGTTTGAACCCAAAGCACTGCTTTCTAATACAATTTTATATTACGAAGGCGAAGTAAATCACGAAATTACAAAAGCACTTACTCTAACAACCGAAAAACATCTTGCCAAAAATTATGAAAAAAGAATGATTCAAAAAAAAGTTTTTAACATAATGATAGAATGTCTGCAAAATATTGATAAACATACGGTTGAACAAGATGTTGCTAAAAATAATTTATCAAAAAAAGGAGCTATTTTAGTTTCCGATTTTAAAGACTCATATTGTATAATTTCAGGCAATTCTGTTACAAAAAAACAAATGAATGGTTTAATTGCAACCATCAATAATTTAAAAAATAGAAAAAAAGAAGAACTTCGCAGCTTATATAAAATCCAACTCGAAAATGGGAGACTTTCAGATAAAGGTGGTGCAGGTTTAGGATTTATTGATATGGCTCGAAAAACCGGAAACGCTCTAAACTTTTCATTTATTGATTTGGAAAACAATCTATTCTTTTTTGTATTAAAAATTATTATTAACAAAAGTATATAAAATGGAAACACTAATTATTAAAGAAACAAATGACACGCCATCTGTTACTCTTGATAAAGAGAACAATAGATTCGAGATTAAGGGAAAAAGCCTTCCCGAAAATGTTAATTCATTTTACGAACCAGTTTTAAATTGGCTCGAAAAATATTTCGAAAACCCAAATCCCGAAACTAAAATTGACTTAAACATTGATTATCTTAATACAGCATCGTCTAAATCAATGCTATCGCTACTATTAATATTAGAAAACGCAATTAACAAAGGACATAAAGTTGAAGTGATTTGGCAATACCTTGTTGATGACGAAGATATGTTCGATGTTGGCGAAGAATATTCGCAAATAATTAAAGTGCCATTCAAATTTGTTCCACTCGAATCAGAAGATTAAGGAAATAAAAAATAATAATTTTATACTAAATATTATGTATCAAAAAAATTCAGAGATGGTTAAAACAGAAAGCATTGACTGGGGTAAATTACCATTTGGCTATTTAAAAACAGACTATAATATCAGAAGCACATTTAAAGAAGGTGCATGGAGCGAATTAGAAGTTTCTGATTCAGAATATTTCTCAATTCATATTGCTGCAACTGGGTTACATTATGGTCAGGAGGCTTTTGAGGGTATGAAAGCTTACAGGGGAATAGATGGTAAAGTTCGCCTTTTTAGGTGGTCAGAAAATGCAAAAAGATTTCAAATTTCAGCTCAAGGAATTTTGATGTCCGAAGTTCCAACTGAGCTTTTTCATGAAGCAATATTAAAAGCAGTAAGATTAAACCAAAGATTTATTCCACCTTACGGTACTGGTGCTGCTCTTTATATCAGACCATTACTTTTTGGCTCGGGACCCGAAGTTGGAGTAAAACCCGCATCAGAATATACATTTATTGTTTTTGTAAGTCCGGTTGGTCCATATTTTAAAGAAGGATTTAATCCTGTAAAAATTGCTATTGTTCGCGATAGCGACAGAGCTGCACCAAATGGTACGGGAAACTTAAAAGTTGGAGGAAACTATGCTGCAAGCCTTAGAGGAATTGCAAAAGCACACTCTTTTGGATGTGGCTCACCATTATATTTAGACTCTAAAGATAAATTAAACATTGATGAAATTGGAGCTGCTAATTTCTTTGCAATAAAAAACAATACATACATTACTCCTAAGTCAGATTCAATTTTACCATCAGTTACAAATATGAGTTTAATACAATTAGCAGAAGACCTTAATATTAAAACAGAACGCCGCCCAATTTCAATTGACGAAATAGAAACGTTTGAAGAAGTTGGAGCTTGTGGTACTGCTGCTATTATTAGTCCAATTGGAGAAATTAAAGATATTGAAAAAAATAAAGTTTACACGTTTTGTAAAAATGGCGAACCCGGACCTGTTTCGTTAAAACTTTATAAAACTCTTGTCGGAATTCAAAACGGCGAAATATCAGACAAACATAATTGGACAGAAGTAATTGATTTAAACTAAAGCTTATTTGTTTTTCAATCTTGAATTTACAATAAAAAACTATTTTTTAAGTTAATTGTAAATCAAAATAATTTATATGCGAGCAATTATTGTTATTTTATTTGTTACATTTTATTTTCAAACAAAATGTCAAGTTCCTATTGGACAATGGAGAACACATTTGCCATATTCTTCTGCAATAAATGTTGAATGTGCCGGAGATAAAATTTATTGTTTATCAAATGGCGGACTTTTTGAATATTCATTAACAGACAACTCCACAACAGTTTTATCTAAAATTAATGGTTTATCGGACGTCGTAATTAGTACAATAAAATATATTCCCGAAAAAAACGCTCTCATCATTGGTTACGATAATGGTAATATTGATATAATTCAGAACAATACTATTTACAATGTTTCAGACATATATCGAAAACCAATTATAGCGAGCAAAAAAATAAATAACATTAATTACATAAATGGCGCAACATATTTATCGTGTGGATTTGGAATAGTTGTTTTCGATGTTGATAAAAAAGAAATAAAAGACACGTATTTTATTGGTAACAACGGTACTTATGTTGAAGTAAACGAAATATGCTCCGATAGCACATATTTATATGCAGCAACAGCAAACGGAATTTATAAAGCACTATTAAACGACCAAAACCTTGTAAACTATGCCAACTGGTCGGTAATTACAAACATACATAATTACAATAAAAAATTTAGCAACATTGTATTTTTTGATGAACATTTAATTACTGTATATGATGACAACGGCTGGGATAAAGATACTGTTTACGCTTACGAAAATAACTTGTGGGTAATTTATGATACAACTTTTAAAAATGTTCAAAACATTACGGTTTCGCATAATAAATTATTAGTTACATTAATTTACTGGGTTGCATCTGCTAATAGTTATAAAGGTTTGTTAAATTTATATTATTCATTTGGTCCATTAGGTTCATTACCAATGGATGCTGATTATTCGAGCGATGGAACAATTTGGGTAGCCGACAATAACTATGGATTAGTATGGCAAAAACCTAGCGAATTGACATACTCGCACACATTCCCTAATGGACCTAACAAAAAAAATGCGGTTTCTATTGTGGCAGGGCAAAACGAAGTTTTTGCAGTTTTAGGAGGACATGATATTTCGTGGGGTAATTTATGGAATAGCGGAGAAATATTTTGGTTTAAAGACCAAAAATGGACTAATTTAACTTCAAGCCAAATTCCAGAACTAGGTACAACTTACGATTTATCTGAAATTGCGATAAATCCTAAAAATCAAAATCAAGTATTTTTCGGCTCTTATGGTAGCGGTGTTTTAGAACTTAATAATGGCAATATTGTTGCACGTTACGATTATTCAAACAGTAGCCTGCAAACCCTAGTTCCTAATGCACCATATACAAGAATTGGAGGAATGATAGTTGATGATAATGAAAACTTATGGGTAACAAATTCCGGCAACCAAAGCTACCCTAATATGTTAAGCGTAAGAAAAGCTAACGGACAATGGAAAAGTTTCTCTACTTACAATGAAATGCTATCAAGTGATATCAGTAAAATTGTAATAGATAAAAACAATACCAAGTGGATGGTTTTACCACGAGGACGCGGATTATTTGCATTTAACGAAAATGGTTCAATAGATAATACTAACGACGATAATAAAAAGTATGTTAGTGTTTCCGATGAAAATGGCGAAATTATCACAAACGATATTTATTCAATAGCAGTAGATAAAGATGGTATAGTTTGGGTTGGAACCAACAAAGGAGTGCCATTTTTTTACAATCCCGAAAATGTTTTTGATGGTAATAATTTTTATGCTCAGCAAGTTAAAATTCCCAACGATAATCCCGGACAAGCAAATTATTTATTAGAAGCATCAACAGTTACTGCAATAGCCATTGATGGTGCTAATAGAAAATGGTTTGGTACCGATGCAGGAGGCGTGTTTTTAATGTCATCTGATGGGACAAAAGAACTATTACATTTTACAAAAGAAAATAGCCCCCTACTTTCAAATTCGATTATGAGCATTACTATTGAACCAATTTCTGGCGAAGTTTTCTTTGTAACAGGTAATGGTACAATATCTTATCGTTCAACAGCTACCGAACCCGAAGATAATTTTCATAATGTTACAGTTTTTCCAAACCCAGTAAGACCTGGTTACCAGGGTACTATAGCAATAAACGGTTTAATATCGAATGCAGATGTTAAAATTTCTGATATTGTAGGAAATGTAGTTTATCAAACTAAATCGGAAGGCGGTCAGGCAACGTGGAACGGGCGAAATATATCAGGCGAAAGAGTAAAAACTGGTGTTTATCTGGTTTTTTGTACTAATGATGATGGCTCAAAAAAATACGTTACCAAAATACTGTTTATAAATTAAAATTTAAACTGCATGCTTACTCTAATCCCCCATTTAGCAATGTTCGGATTATCGAGATAAGAAAAACGCCAAACGCCGTCAACTCGTATAATTTTAAAAATATTTTCTATTCCAATACCAGCTTCAATGTATGGTTTTAAATTATTAATATCCTGACGATGGTCGAGAGAGCCTAATCCTATTGGGAAATCCATGATATTAATATTTTTGGGTTCTAAGCTTCCAATTAAGCCTTTACCCCAAGCAACTTCACGCCATTTAAGTTTTCGTAACAAAGGGAATTTATTTAGAAAAAATCCATCAAAATGATGAGTATAAGTTAAACTAAGCCATTGGTCGCTAACAAATTCGTAATAATTCATTAAGTTGAATGCGTATTCATCGTAAAAATATGTTTGGTTGCCTTCGTGCATTTTTAAAAGCGGATAAGGCAAAGTGCCAAATATTTTACCAGCTTCTAAAACATATTTTGACCATCCAAAAGGATAAAGATTAAACCATTGGTCAACAGTGAAGATAAGTTTATGATATGGAAACGTATTATTCCAAACGCCATCGAGTCCATAAGAGTAATTAATATTTACTACCGGATATTTTGTTCCAAGGCTAATGCGTTCAAATTCGCCCATAACAAACTTCTCGTGATATGCAAAACGGGCGTTAATAATTAAATCTGTAGTACAAAGAAGTTTAACATTATAAGTGTCGTTACCATTATGCAATATAAAGTCGTTACCAAATATTGGCGACATTTCGCGGTGTTTAAAAATAAAATTATCAGAAAATCCTTGAAACCATTCGTGTTCGTAATTAACTTTATATTCGTTTACGAGCGAAAGCTTATCGTTAGGTCCTCTTCGTAATGCCGATGATAAAATGTTGTCTTCGCGAAAAGCATTAACCGATTGTCCAAGTTGCTCAACATCATGTTTATAACTTAAATATATTCCTCTTCGCGGATTTTTATCGAACATGTAAGTAAGTTTACCAAAATATTTAAATCGCTGGTCTTTAGTTCCATAAGCAACATAAGATTCGAGCATGTATTTTTTGCTGAATGTATTACTTGTTCTTGCTCCAAGCTTAAAACGATTTCCTTCAACATTGTTAAAACTATATGTAGTAAAATATGGACCAAGCTCAAACTTGCCCCAAACATAATAGTAGGTTACAAAAGCATTAACAATATCGTAATAAGTTCTAAAAGCATGAATTGATTTAATGGTATCTACCATTTTAAAAATTCCCTTTTCTTTTTCGGTAAGTTCATCGTGGCGTGCCTTGTTCCAATAAGTTGTATCTTTATTACTTGCTTCGGGGTCAACTAAAATATCTGTAGTTGTAGCATAAAAAGCATCATCATGGGGTTGGTCAATTTTATGATTACGGAACGTTGTTGTTTTTCGACCAAAAAATCCCATAGCACTATTTGGATTTTCAAATAAGTTAAAGTCAACTACCATTGTTTCTTTATTTAACATCCAAACAGTAGTGTCAATATTGCTAAATTCCTGACTAATATCTACATTATTAATAAAATTAATGTTTACTGATTTATCAATTTTAATATCAATTTTTTTAATAGCAAAAGTGGTATCAGCAATCCAAAAATCGCCGTTAAAAACATTTTCTTCTTTAATTCGCGGATAAAACACCATGTGGTAGCACCAGTTGTTATCAATAAAAGTGCTATCAACCAAAAAATATTTGTAATACATTCTACCAATTCCTGCAACAGGACTTATAAACCCTTTGCCAAAAAGGTCAATATAATTATCGTAAACGTTCATTTTAATAAACATATTGCCCATAAGTTGGTTAATGCTTTGGTTTTGAATTCCCGAAGCGTGTGATGCTTTTATATATTCACGTTCGGCTTTTGGTTGTTTTCTGTAAAAATAATTAGTTACCGATTCAATTATAAAAACAGGTAAATATGGTTTTCCGTTTACTGTAGATGTATCAATGTATTGAAAAACAAATTTGAATGGTTTTAAAACTCTTTTGTTTTTAAATTCATCGGTAATATTATTTAAGTCAAATTCTATTTTGTTATATGTTTCATACTCGTAATAATTAAGTTTTTCTGTGTTGTTTTTATCTTTATATTCAAGTATTTTATTGAGCAGCATTAGTGCAAGTTCATCTTTAGTGCGTGAGCGTTTTTTTACAGATACTACAACTTCATTAAGTTCGAGCGACGAAGGTATTAATTCAAAATTTAAGGTTTGAAACTTGTTTCGAATTATTTTTTTTGCATTTCTTTTATATCCGATATACGATGCAATAACAGAATCGGCAGGCAAAGTAGTTTCGAGTTTGTAATTACCGTTGTAGTCGGTAATTGCTCCTATTTTAGTTCCTTTAAATGTTATATTTACAAATGGTAATGCTTCTTTAGTTTTAACATCAATTACATGCCCCATAAGCTTTGTAATTTGAGCATTAGACTGATTTAAAAAACTAAAGGCAAAGAAAAATAAAACGGCTCTGTATAAAAATATTTTCATTAATAAATTTAAGGTGCAAATATAAAGTTAAAAGTTGAATTAAAAAGTTTGTGGTTCGACAACACTTCGACAAGCTCAGTGTAACGACTAACCACAACATAAAGTTGTGAACATGAAATATGGGAAACTATTAATCAATAAATTTATTACATAATTTTTTAATCCACAATTTACATTATTTATAAAATTGTAACACCATACACAAAAGAAACTCTATTTAAACTAAAAAAAGCTGTCTAATTTAGACAGCTTTTTTAAAATATTTATTAGCAACCTATTTTACAATAGTTTTGAATGTATCGTCATTAAAATATTTTGCAAATTCCATATCAGTTTTTGCAGCATTTGTAAGATTAGCATTTTTAGTAATTGCAGCGCGTAAGCTATTGTACATTAAGTCGGTATTTGCCTGACGTGCACCAATTACAGCTTTTAAATAATACATCATATCGCGGTCTTTATCTTCGGCACAGTCAATTGCTTTAGTTGCTGCATCGGCATTACCACTTAAAAGTTTTGCTAATGCTGCGTTAAATGTGCAGTATGTTCCAAAATATGTAACTGCGCCATTATAATCGGCTTTTTTAACTGCACAAATTCCAAGATTGTAATTTACTTCGGAGCCAGCACCGCCAGCAGATTTAAAATATTCTTCAGCTTTTACAAAGTCACCATCGCGTAATGCACATGCACCTAAATTATTAAGAACAATTGTATTACCGGCTTCAATAGTTTTAGCTTTTTCGAATTGAGCTTTTGCATCAGCATTTTTATCTTGTTTAATTAAAATAAAACCTGTATTGTTAAATCCTCTCCAATCGTTTGGATATTGCGAAGCTGTAGTTTGATAAATTTTTAACTGACGGTTAAGGTCTTTTGTTAAAGTTGCTGTATAAAGTAATTCTTCAACTGAAAGTACAGTAGGTAATGAATCAAAAGTTCTGTTTAATTCGTCATCAGAACGACCAATGCTATCAACATTAACAGTTAAAACTGAACGACGCAATTTAGGTAAAACTTTATCGGCAACTTGTGTATAAGCTTTACTTAAGTTTTTAATTTCTTTTTCGCGTTGAACAGGGTCAGAATACATAGAAAGTACTCGAATAACAAGGTCTTTATCAGCAATATCCGAAGCTTGCATTAATTTTTGGAACCCGTCCCAATCTTCAGCAGTAGTTTTTTCATTAAAAAAACCTTCAGTTTTTGCTTTTTCATATTTTTTAAATTCTCCTTTTATAGTAGATGTTCCACTTGTGCCACGATTTCCTGAAAGTTTAGTGTTTAATTCTACTGTTCCATCAGGTGAAGCATACGAAGAAATATTAACACCTTTAATATCTTTACGTGGGTTAGTTTGAGCATTTGCTAAATATTTTTTAAGAGCTTTCATTTCGTCTTTAGTTAATTCACCGGGACGAACATTTGATTGATTAATCAAATACATAATTTGAGCTTCTTTTGTTTCGGGAAATATGCGAACAAATTTATCTTTTGCAACAATTGCTTTAGAATCTTTTTCGAGTAAGCCGGGAGTAGCAATTGTACCCTTACCAATTGTAACTGGGTCAAAATCAACAGATTTTTTCTTTACAACTGCATGAATTTTTACATTCACATCGCAAACACGCATATCTTGCGTATAAGCAACTTTATCGGTATATGTAAAACTTCCACCACCAATGGTTTTTATTACAGGATTATTATCTTGTACTTTTTCGCCTTGAACTTTAACCACTTTTAAAGGAATTTCAGTTCCAGAGGTTGATTTAAGAACCGGAGTAATTTCGCAAGTAACTTTTTTCTTATAATATTTTTCCGGGAATTTACCGGAAACATTAATTACAACGCTATCTGCGTGCATTTCTAATGGATTTGGCGAAAGTGTATATTTAATTACACTTTGCATTTTTTTCATCTTTTTTAAACCGGTGCAACTACTTAAAGCAAATGCTACTAATAAAATAGATGCAAGATAAATGTAACTGACTTTTTTCATAAGTATCTGATAATTTAATTGTTTTAAATCTTTTTATAATTTTCAAGCTACAAAATTATAAATGTTTTATTAAAAAAAAATTATTTTTTCAACATATATAAAATTTTATTTAACAATTGTTGTTGTTCCTTGTTTGTATTCCTTGCTAAATATAGCATTTACAATCTTTTGATAATGTTTGGGATTGTTCACAAAATTTAAATTATTTGCATCAATAATTAAAGTCGTAAGATTTGTTTGTTGTTTAATAAATTCGATATAATTACTATTTATTTTTTCAAGATATTGAGCTGTAATGTTTTGTTCATATTCACGTCCTCTTAAGCTTATTTGATATAATAGTCGTTCTGTTGACATGCTTAAAAAAACAAACAAATCGGGTTTTGGAAGCGATTTTTGAATTATGTCAAACAATTGTTTATAAAGATTATACTCGTCGTCGGAAAGAGTTTGTTTGCTAAAAATCAATGATTTCATAAAATAATAATCGGCAATTGTTAAGGGTTTAAATAAATCGGGTGTTAGCTCTTCTTTAAGCTGACGATACCTATCTGCCAGAAATGAAAGTTCGAGAGGAAAGGAATACCTTTCTGGATTTTGATAAAATTTTGGCAAAAAAGGATTGTCGGCAAATCGCTCTAAAATAAGATTCGCATTATAATCGGCAGCAATTTTTTTTGAAAGTGTGGTCTTTCCAGCACCAATATTTCCTTCAATAACAATAAACCTATAATTTGTCATACTTTAATAATTCGTTGTCATACAATAGTTAATACATGGTCATACGATTGTCATACGTAGTCATACGATTGTCATACGTAGTCATACGATTGTCATACGT